>CAZUYG010000086.1:0-8897 GCA_964624265.1 uncultured Candidatus Odyssella sp. | reverse complement strand
CATGGCCAGCGGGTTCAGCCCCAGCCGCTCGGCGATCAGATCCACGTCGCTGTCGGTCAAGATGCGGCCCGCGGACTCGGTGAGGGCGCTTCTCATCTGGCGGCGGGCCAGGTCGCGCGACAGGCTGCCAATCTCCACGGTCTGGACGCGGCTGTCGGTGTACTTGCGGCGCGAGCCGCGGTCGCCGCCGACCAGGGCGCCCGAGCCATCGACGGTGTAGTCGGTGTTCTCGGCGTGGATGCGGGTGGTGATCATGTCGTAGTGCCCGTCGGTCTCGAGCTTCGGCGCGGTCAGCGCCGGCAGCGCATCGATGCGCGCCGGAAAATCGCATTCGTGCGAACGGCCCACGATGCGCTCGCGGAAGCCCAGCGCCGCCACGATCTCGGTGGCGCTGGGAATGAGAGTCACGATGCGGAGCGCGGCCATTCGGGAATGCTCGCTGGTGCCGGCGTTGATTTGGGGCGGATCGGGAGCCGATACTAGGGCTGACGCACAGCCGAGGATACCGCAATGACCACGGCCCACGACTTCACGCTGCCCGGCATCGGCGGCGGCGAGCTTCGCCTCAAGGACTTCGCCGGCAAGGCGGTGCTCCTCGTCAACACCGCCTCCGAATGCGGGTTCACGCCGCAATACCGCGATCTCGAGGCGCTCTGGCGCGAGCGGAAAGACAAAGGGCTCGTGGTGCTCGGCGTGCCTTCCAACGATTTCGGCGCGCAGGAGCCGGGCACGAACGAACAAGTGCGCGCGTTCTGCGAGAAGAGATTCGCGGTGACGTTCCCGCTCGCGGCGAAGCAGAAAGTGACCGGCGCCGGCGCGCATCCGCTCTATCGTTGGATCGCGGCGGAGCTCGGCGAAGGCGCGGCGCCGCGGTGGAACTTCCACAAATACCTGATCGGCCCCGGCGGCGAGATCGCCGGCGCCTGGCCCTCGAAGGTCGGCCCGCAATCGCCCGAAATCGCCAAAGCCATCGACGAAGCGCTCGGCTGAGCGGCGCCGGTGCGCTGTTCATTTTCCCTTGCAAGCGCCCTAGAGTGCCGCGCGCACCCGAGGGGAGAGACACGTGCCTGAGATCATCCTGCACCAATACGACTCGTCGCCATTCGCCTACAAGGCGCGGCTCTTCATGGGCTTCAAGAAGCTGGCCTGGCGCGCGGTCGATATTCCGATGGTGATGCCGAAACCGCTGCTGATGCCGCTCACCGGCGGCTACCGCAAGACGCCGGTGATGCAGATCGGCGCCGACATCTATTTCGACACCTCGCTGATCGCCGCCGAGCTGGAGCGGCGCCACCCGAGCCCGAGCTTTTACCCCTCGGGCGGCGAGGCGATGGCGCAGATTTTCACGTCCTGGGCCGACCAGAACCTGTTCCTGCCGGCCGCGAATTTCTCGCTGAGCCTCGTCGCCGAGAAGCTGCCGGCGGTGTTCTTCGAGGACCGCGCCAAGATGATGAACCGGCCGGTGACGCCGGTGGAGAAGATGAAAGCCGCGACGCCGCTGTTCAAGATGCAGATGTGCCTGCAGCTCGACCGGCTGACCAACCTGCTGTCCGACGGGCGCAGCTTCCTGCTCGGCGACAAGCCCGGCCTCGCCGACATCGCCGTCGTGCATCCGCTGTGGATGGCCGCGAAGAACAGCGGCAAGCGCTCGGCCGCCGCGTTCGATCCCTATCCGACGGTGCGCGCCTGGATCGACCGCGTCGACGCGATCGGCCAGGGCACGCGCACGCCGATGAGCGGCGAAGAAGCGCTCGCCGTCGCCAAGGCGGCCACGCCCGAGGCGCCGCGCGCCTCCGAGGAGTTCGAGGGCGCGCCCAAGCTCGGCAGCCGCGTGACCGTGCAGACCGAAGACCGTGCGCCCGAGCCGGTTGCGGGCGAGGTCGTGTTCGTCGGGCGCAACGAAGTCGCGCTCCGCCGCAGCGCACCCGAGGTCGGCGACGTGGTGATCCACGTGCCGCGCGCGGGTTTCGTCTTCCGCCCGGCCGCGTAACCGGCGCGCCGGGGCCCGCGGCCCGCCGTGGTCCAGGTCCGCCCCGTTCTCTTCATTCTGGGGATCGTTCTCGGCGCCTTCGCGCTCGCGATGCTGGTGCCGATGGCGTTCGATCTCGATCATGGCCATCCGGACTGGCGCGCCTTCGCCACCGGCGCGGCAGTTTCCCTATTCGCGTCGGGCCTGCTCGTGCTCGGCGGCTGGACCGGCCAGCGCGCGCGTTTCACGGCGCGCGAAGGCTTCCTCCTCACCGGCGTCAGCTGGGTGACGGTGTCGGCCTTCGGCAGCGTTCCGCTGATGCTCGGCGAACTCGAGCTTTCGTTCGGCGATGCGTTTTTCGAGACGGCGTCGGGCCTCACGACGACGGGCGCCACGCTGCTGACGCGCCTCGACCGGCTTTCGCGCGGCCTGCTGCTGTGGCGCGCGATGCTGCAGGGCGCGGGCGGCATCGGCATCATCGTGATGGTGGTGGCGCTGTTTCCGTTCCTCCGCGTGGGCGGCATGCACCTGTTCCGCAGCGAGTTCTCGGAAAAGCTCGACAAGCCGCTGCCGCGCGCGGCGCAGATCGCGGGCGTCACGCTACTCACCTACGCCACGCTGCTTGCGGCCTGTCTCGCCAGTTATTGGGCGCTCGGCATGTCGCTGTTCGACGCCGCGACGCATGCGATGACGACCGTGGCGACGGCGGGGTTCGCGAACTACGACGAATCGTTTGCCGCATTCCGCAATCCGGCGCTCGAGTGGACCGCGGCGCTGTTCATGGCGCTGAGCGGCCTGCCGCTTTTCCTTTACGTACGCCTCGCGCGCAACGAGTGGGGCCATGTGCTCCGCGACACGCAGGTGCGCTGGTTTCTCTCGCTGACCGGCACGGCGGTCGCGACCATGACGATCTGGCTGTGGCTCGCGCGAGACATGGCGGCCGGCGACGCCCTGCGCCTCGCCGCGTTCAACGTCGTGTCGCTCGCCACCACGACCGGCTACGCCTCGGCGGATTACAGCCAGTGGGGCAGCTTCGCGGTGATCGTGTTGTTCGTGCTGATGTTCGTTGGCGGCTGCACCGGCTCCACCGCGGGCGCCGTGAAAGTGCTGCGCTTCGAAATCATGGCCAAGCTCGCGGCCGGCGCCGCGCGGAGGCTCGTGCAGCGCCACGGCGTCGAGCGGCTCATCTATCAGGGCCGGCCCGTGGGCGAAGATGTCGTGACCTCGATCATGGTGTTCGGCTTCGTCTATTTCGTCTCGTTCGGCGTGCTGGCGCTGGCGCTCGGCGCGTTCGGCCTCGATTTCACCACCGCCGTCTCCGGCGCCGCCGCGGCCGTCGGCAATATCGGGCCGGGCCTCGGCGAGATCATCGGCCCGGCCGGCAATTATTCGGCGCTTCCCGAGGGCGCGAAATGGCTGCTCGCGCTCGGCATGATCCTGGGGCGGCTCGAATTCATGGCGGTGCTCGTGCTGTTCACGCGGCGCTTCTGGCACGGCTGAACGATGGTCGCCTTTCGCCCCGTCCTGTTCATCCTCGGCCTGATCCTCTCGGGCGTCGCCGCCGCGATGCTCGTGCCGATGCTGCTCGATCTCGCGCACGGGCATCGCGACTGGCGCGCCTTCGCCGAATCGGCGGCGCTCACCGGTTTCGCCGCGGGACTCCTGGTCGCCGGAGGATGGACGCGCGGACGGCTGCGCTTTACCGCCCGCGAAGGATTCCTGCTGACCGCCGTGAGCTGGGCGTTCTTCGGCCTGTTCGGCGGCCTGCCGCTGATGCGTTCGCAACTGAGGCTGAGCTTCACCGACGCCTATTTCGAATCGGTTTCGGCGCTGACGACGACGGGGTCGACCGTCATCGAGGGCCTCGACAACCTCTCGAAAGGGATTCTGCTCTGGCGCGCGATGCTGGAAGGCATCGGCGGCATGGGCATCGTCGTGCTGGCGGTCGCGCTGCTGCCGTTCCTGCGCGTCGGCGGCATGCAGGTGTTCCGCGCCGAATCCTCCGAGAAATCCGACAAGCCGCTTCCGCGCGCGGCCGAAATCGCGGCGGCCACCGTGCTGGCCTATCTCGCGCTCGTCATCCTGTGCATGCTGGCCTACTGGGCGCTGGGCATGACGTTCTTCGACGCCGTCTGTCACGCGATGACGACGATGTCGACCGCCGGTTTCGCGAATTACGACGCGTCGTTCGCGGCGTTCAAGAGCCCGGCGCTCGAATGGGCGGCGGCGCTGTTCATGGCGCTGGCCGGCCTGCCGCTGCTGACCTATGTGCGCATGGCGATCGGCCAGTGGCGCGACGTGTGGACCAGCCAGATCGCGTGGTTCCTGGCCGTGGCCGCCGCGCTCATCCTGGCCGCGGCAGCCTGGCTGTGGCTCGCGAAGGCGATGCCGCCGGAAGCCGCGCTGCGCCTCGCCGCGTTCAACATCGTCTCGGTCCTCACGACGACGGGCTTCGCCTCGGCGGATTTCAACCTCTGGGGCGGCTTCCCGGCCGTGCTGTTCATCATGGCGATGTTCATCGGCGGCTGCGCCGGCTCCACCGCCGGCGGGATCAAGGTGATGCGCTTCGAGATTCTCGGACGGCTCGGCGCCGACACGCTGCGCCGCCTGGTCCACCGCCGCGGCGTGTATCGCCTCGCCTATCAGGGCAAGCCGCTCGGCGAGGACGTCATCGCGTCGGTGACGCTGTTCTGCTTCGTCTACTTCATCAGCTTCGCGGCGCTCACGGCCGCGCTTGCCGCGACCGGGCTCGATTTCGTGACGAGCCTTACCGGCGCCGCGCAGGCGATCGGCAACATCGGGCCCGGCCTCGGCGAAATCATCGGGCCGTCCGGCAATTTCAAGACGATCCCCGACGCGGCCAAATGGCTTTCGGTCGCCGGCATGATCCTCGGCCGACTCGAGTTCATGGCGGTGCTCGTCCTCTTCACGCGCCGCTTCTGGCGCGGGTGACGGTTCCGCCGCGGCGGAGCGGCGCGTCTTATATCTTCACCATCGCCCTGAAGCCGCCCCAGAACATGCGCTTGGCATCGAACGGCATTTTCTTGGGATCCATCATCTGCGCGAGGCGCTTGTCGGCCATAACCTTCTTCAGCACGGCGTCGCGATGGCGGCGCGACTTGTATGCGATGTACGAGAACCACACCGCTTCGCCCTTCTTGAGCTTCACGCTCTGCGGAAACGACGTCCACTTGCCGGGTTTCACGTCGTCGGCGATGCACTCGACGTAGTCGAGCGCGCCGTGCTCGCGCCACACCTTGCCGGCCAGGCGGGCCATCCGGCGGTAGGCGTCGGTGTTCTTTTTCGGCACCGGAAGAACGAACCCATCGACATAGAGGCCCATTGCCGTTTTCTCCTTTCGGCGTGCGAACGCCGCCATGATCTAATTGCTGCGCGCGGAAAAGGAAGACGCGCCGCGAAACGCGCGGACACGGCGCGCGGCGGTCAGAGCGGCGCCGGGTGCCGCGCGCGCAATTCCCGCCAGCGTGCGAGGCTCACTTCCGGCCAGTAGGCCTCGCGGTCGTAGTACTCCGCGACGGCGGGCATGCCCGGCGGCAAGATCACCCACGGCTGCTTCGATGCGGTGAAGATGTGGATCTCGGGCGGGCAGGCATCGGGATCGTCGAGCGTGCCGACGCGGACGAAGCGCACCGCGTCGCCGGCGCCGCTGTAGTGGCTCCACAGCGCCACGCGGCAGACGGGGCAGCGCGCGATCTTCTGACCGCGGCCACTCAACGTCGGCGTCAGCACGATCTCAGGCGCGCCGCTCAGAAGCTCCACGCGATCGGCCTCGATCATTGCGTTGATGGCGAAGGCCGAGCCGGTTTCACGCTGGCACCAGCGGCAATGGCAGCAATTCACGAACAGCGGCCGGCTCGCGAGCCGGTAGCGCACCGCGCGGCAGGCGCAGCCTCCCTCCATCGCCGCGGCCCTCAGGCCTTGGCGGGCCGGCTCGAGAAGGAAGCGTCGTCGATGACGAAGCGCCAGAGGCCGTCGGCGCCGCGCCGCAGCACCTCGGCCGAGGCGCCCTGCATCGCCGCCGAGCCATCGGGCGCGGTCAGCGTCCAATCGGTTCTCACGATCGCGGTATCGCCGTTTTCGTGGCAACTGCCGCAGCGCGCGGTGATCTTGAGCGGACTGTCGAGCATCGGCGCCATCATCGCGCCGATGGCGGCGTGGCCGCGCGCGGTTTCGGCGCCGTCGATCGTCAGCATCGCGCCGTCGGCATAGAGCGCCAGCAGGCCGGCCCTGTCGCGCGCGTTGAAGAACTTCGCGAACGTGGCAGACATTTCCGCGGGTGTCTTCACGCCCATCATCGCCTCCTCGGTTCGCCGCGGCCATGTCGGTATCATGGCCCCGTTCGCCCGTCCATCGCGGCCTGCCAACGCGCGCGGCCCGCGTTCGCGCCGCTTCCGGCCCCCTCGCGCCGGGGCGAGAGGGAGTCGTATAGTCCTGGGCCGCATTGCTGGATGGGCATGTCCGCCGACGAGCCTCTTCCGCCCGGCACGATGGCCGGGCGCTATCGCATCGAACAGCCGATCGCCCATGGCGGGCCGGATGGGCCGGTCTATCGCGCGCACGACGCGGCCACGTCGCGGCGCGTGACGCTGCTGGAATTCCTGCCGCCCGGTATCGCGAAAAGGCGCGGCGACGGGCTCGCCGTGCAGCCGAGCGACGCCGATTTCCGCCCGCTGTTCGCCGCCGGCATCGCGGAGATTCAGGCGCTGGCCGCCGATTTCGCCGCGTTCCGCCACGCCAACGTGCTTCCCCTGCTCGATTGCTTCGCGGCGAACGACACCGTGTATCTCGCGGTGGAAGCCCCCGACGGGCGGACGCTCGACCGCCTGCTCGGCCCGAGCGAGGCGCTTTCGCCCGACGAGGTGCAGGAGATCATGCCCTCGCTGTTCGCGGGCGCCGATGCGATCCACAAGGCGGGGCTGCTGCACCTCGACATCTGCCCGGCCGCGATCGCGATCCGCCGCGACGGATCGGCGGCGCTCGGACGCGCGCATCTCGTGCGCCGCACGCTCGGCGCCACCGCGCGCGGCGGCACGCCGGCCGTGGCCGCGCGCGATGCGTTTCGCGCCGAAGAGTATTTCCAGCCCAACGGCAAGCTCGGGCCGTGGACCGACATCTACGCGCTCTCGGCGACGCTGTTCCGACTCGCGACCGGCAAGCCGCCGCCCGATCCGCTGAAGCGGCGCCGCGACGTCGCGGGCGGCCAGCCCGACCCGGCCGCCGCCGCGCTCGATGCGATCGTGGGCGCGTGGCCGGCACAGTTCGTGACCGCGCTGCGGCACGGCCTTGCCATTCCGCCGCACAACCGCCCGCAGAACGTGAGCGCGCTGCGCGCGGCCTTCGGCGCCGCGACTCAGGGCGAGATCCCGACTCTGCCGTTGCGCGATCCGCTGGCGCCGCCGGCCGCGCCGCCTTCGGCCGGTGCCGAGCGCACGAAACCGGTGTTCCCGCAGCGCCAGCCCGCCGAACCGCCGGTGCCGCGCCGCGCGCAGCCGGCCGCCGGCTCCGACGCGCCGACCGTGCGCATGTCGCGCGATGCGACGACCGAGCCGCCGCGCGCGCCGCCGGCCGCCATGCGCGCCGATCCCGACGCGACCAAGCCGCTTCTCCCGCCGCGGCCGCCGCAGCAATTCTCCGGCCCCGCGAACCAGGACGACATCGCGACGGTGCGCATCGGACGCGATGCGTCCTTCGGCCGGACGCCGGAGCGCGGCGCCTCTGCGCCGATTGTGGCGCCGCCGCTACCCGCGCCGCCCGGCGGCGACGACAAGAAAACGACCGTCATCTACCGGCGCGGCAAGGCGCAGGTGGTGACGGCACCGCCGCGCGAAAGCAGTTCGGCGCCGATGCCCGCGGCGCCCGCTTCCGACGCCGAAGCCGCAATCCTGCCGGCGCGCTTCTCGGTGTTCCATCCGATGCTGTTGCAGCCGGGCCAGTGGCTCGACCTGGCGGTGTATCTGCACGAGCCGGGCCTCGACAGCTTCGTGCGCCAGGATCACCTCGGGCGCTACGAGGGCAAGCCCGGCGAGATGCCCGAGCGACGCAGCGCGCTGCGTTATGCGCTGAAGCCGGGCGCCGCCGTGACGATCGTGCCGGCGCTGCCCGGCTGCCGCATCAATCCGCCGCGCGCGACGGTGGAGTGGTGGGAGAATTTCCACCGCGTGCCGTTCCGGGTGATGGCGAATCCGGGCGCGCCCGGCTTCGCCGAGGGAGCCGGCGAAGGCACGATCCAGTTCTTCGTGGGACCGCTGCTGGTGGGCGAGCAGCGCCTCGCGTTTACGATCGGCCGCGAGCGCGCGCACCCGATCAGCAACACCGCGACGCTTGCCGCCGACACGTTCGGCGCCGTATTCCCGGCCTATGCGCCGCAGGACGGCGAAATCGCCGACCGCTTCGCCGCCGTCGGCACGCAGATCGACAGCCCGTTCCTGGCCGAAGTGCTGGAGATGCGCGGGCGCGAATGGGATCGCGATCTCCTGAAGCGCATCGAGGCCGCCGAGCGATTCCAGCTGTTCTGGTCGAACGCCGCCGCCCGCTCGCCGCACCTCGAGGAAGAGTGGAAGTTCGCGCTGGCCCTCGCCCGCGAGCGCTTCATCCGCGCCTGCTATTGGCGCCACCCCGCCCCCGGCCTGCCCGCCGCGCTCGACGAGGTGGAGACGGAGATGCGCTACCTCGTGCTGACGCTGGAGTAGTGCGGCCCGGTTCTTTTCGCCTGCCCGGCGGATTACGGGGAAACTTCGCGCGGGTGACGGAGAAGTGTGAACAACCGCCGCTTTTCCCGCTGGAATCGTTTACCTGCCCTCGCTAGGGTCCCTCCACGGGGAACGAGCGCGCTTCGTGGGGGGCGCGCCACTTGAGGGAGGAACGACGCCGCGATGGGGCTTAGCATAGCCATCGTCGGCTCGGGGCC
>CAZUYG010000085.1:2174-8991 GCA_964624265.1 uncultured Candidatus Odyssella sp. | reverse complement strand
CGGCCCATGAGCGTGACGACCTCGCCGGCGTTCACGGCGAGCGCCATCCCGAACAGGATCTGGCTCTGGCCGTAGAACGTCCTGATGTCGGCGATTTCGAGCAGCGCCGTCATGCCTCGTCTCCGAGATAGGCGCGCTTCACTTCGGGGTTCTGGCGGATCTCGTCGGGCGTTCCGGTCGCGATCGCCTGGCCATAGACCAGCACCGTGATGCGGTCGGCGAGCTGGAACACGGCGTCCATGTCGTGCTCGATCAGCAGCAGCGAATGCGTGCCCTTGAAGCCGCGCAGCACGTCGATCATGCGCGTGGATTCCTCGGGGCCCATGCCGGCCATCGGTTCGTCGAGCAGCAGCATTGTCGGGTTTGTCGCGATCGCCATCGCGATTTCGAGCTGGCGCTGCTCGCCGTGCGAAAGATCGGCGGCGACGACGTCGGCGCGATGCGAAAGGCCGACGCGCTCCAGCGCCTTTCGCGCGGGTTCGCGCAGCGCGGCTTCGCTGCGCGCGGAACGCAAGAAACGGAACGAATGCCCCGAATGCGCCTGAACGGCCAGGGCCACATTGTCCTCAGCCGTGAAGTTCAGGAAGATGCTGGTCACCTGGAACGAGCGCGCGAGGCCGAGCGCGGAGCGCCGGTGCGCGGGCAGGGCGGTCACGTCCTGGCCGTTGAAGACGATACGGCCCGAATCGGGCGTCAGCAGGCCGGAAAGCTGCGCGATCAGCGTCGTCTTGCCGGCGCCGTTGGGGCCGATCACGGCATGCAATTCGCCCTTGTGCACCGCGATCGAAAGATCGTTCGTCGCGGTGAGGCCGCCGAAGCGCTTCACGAGGCGCTCGATGGAGAGGACGGTCTCAGCCATGGCTCGACCGGCTTTCCTGCCAATAGCGCAGCCCGAGCGCCACGAGGATGCTGGCGAAGATAACGTAGAGCGGCAGGTTCGGAATGTTGCCGGCGATCTTCAGGATCGGCGAGGCCTTCGACATCAACCAGACGAACCCGATCAGCGCCAGGACGGCCGCGCCGATGCGCACGACGAACATCGGCATGCCGCTCATCCGGTGCGGAATGAGGCTGTAGACGCCGCGGTTGGCGAACAGCACGAGCAGCACCAGCAGCGGCCCCAGCACCATCTGCCAATAGTCCTTGCCGACATAGCCTTCGAGCACTTCCTCGAGAGTGAGCAGGCCGATCGCGCCGATCGCGGCGCCGTAGATCGTGCCGATGCCGCCCAGGATGCCCATGATCATGATCTCGCCCGAGCGCAGCCAGTTCATGTAGACGGGCGAGAGGAATTGCTGGTGGTTGGCGAACAGGAAGCCGGCCACGCCGCAGATGCAGCCGGCGAGCACGAAGGCGGTCAGGCGATAGCGGTAGATCGGGAATCCGACCGCCGCCATGCGCACCGGATTCGACATCGCGCCGCGGATCACCATGCCGAAGCGCGAGGAGACGAGCCGGCGGCAGAACCACACCGAGGCGAGCAGCGCGAGGTAGGACGCATAGTAGATCGCGGCGCCGTCGCGGTCGTCGACCTTGCAGTTCGGGTTGGTTCGTTTTTCGCAGACGAAGACGTTGTCGTTGAGCGTGAAATCGATGCCGAGCAGCTTCAGGCTGAAGTCGCTCCGCCGCGTGTTCATGCCGTCGTCGCCGCCGAACGGCTCCAGGCTGATGCCGAGGTAGTAGAGCATCTGCGTGAAGGCGAGCGTGATCATGATGAAGTAGACGCCGCTGGTCCGCAGCGAGATCGCGCCGATGAACAGGGCGATGAGCGCCGAGCCGGCGATCGCGCTCACGAGCTGAAGATAGCCGTTGTCGATGCCGTATTTCGAGAACACGGCCACGGCATAGGCGCCGAGCCCGATATAGGCGGCGTGGCCGAAGCTCACCATGCCGCCATAGCCGAGGATCAGATCGAGCGAAACGGCGGCGATCGCGAAAATCAGCATCTTCGCGACGAGGGAGACGAGGTAGGTCTCGCCCCAGATGTAGCCGAAATAGGGAAACACGGCGAGGACGATCGCGCCGAGCGCGAGCAGCACGAAGCGCGGGTCGCCGAGCGAAGCGCGCAGCTCGGGAATGCGGCTGATGTTGGCGCCGGACATCGCGTCAGCCCGTGCGTGCCGGGAACAGCCCTTGCGGGCGGAAATACAGCACGGCGGCCATCAGGATGTAGATGCTCATCGATGCCAGCGCCGGCCCCGCGGTCTGCGCGAACTCCTCGGGAAGGAACAGGCGCAGGATGTCTTTCATGAACACGCGGCCGATCACTTCGACGAGGCCGACGATGATCGACGCGATGAAGGCGCCGCGGATCGAGCCGATGCCGCCGATGACGATCACGACGAAAGCGAGGATGAGCTTGCTCTCGCCCATGCCGGATTCGACCGATTCAATCGGGCCGATCATCACGCCAGCGAGGCCGGCGAGCGCGGCGCCGATGCCGAAGATCAGCGTGAACAGCATGCGAATGTTGACGCCGAGCGCCCCCACCATCGCGCGGTTGCTGGCGCCGGCGCGGATCAGCATGCCCATGCGCGTCTTCGCGATCACGAGATAGAGCCCGGCGCCCACCGCCAGCCCCACGACGATCACGATCAGGCGGTAGGACGGGTAGGTGAAGCCGAACAGCGGCATCGGGAAATTGATGGCGTCGGGCAGCCGGAATTCCTGGCTCGTCGCGCCGAATACGCGCAGCACGAGCTGATTGAAGAACAGGATGAAGCCGAAGGTCGCCAGCACCTGGTCGAGGTGATCGCGCGCATAGAGCGTGCGCAGCGCCAGAAACTCGAGCACGATGCCGAGCAGCAGCGAAAACGGAATCGCGACGACGACCGCGAGCGCGAAGCTCCCGGTCTGCTGAAATACGTAGGAGCCGATATAGGCTCCCATCATGAACAGCGAGCCGTGCGCGAGGTTCACCATGTTCATGATGCCGAACACGAGCGTGAGCCCGGCGGAAATCAGGAACAGGAAGACCCCGAACTGAACCCCGTTCAGGATGGTTTCGAAAATCAGCTGACCCATTTGGGGTCCGCTCCTCCTCCCAGGACCCTTGCAGAGGGTCCCCCCGAATAGCCGCGGGGACACCCCATCAGGGCGCCCCCGCGCCTGTCTTTTACACTCCGGTTACCGAGTTACAAGCGCTTATCGGCCGGGCATATTTCTCGGTACGTATTCATTTGCCCTTGGGAGATCGATCCGCGCGCCACGAACGCCGCTTTGCCGTCCGCTCCGCGATGCGCGCCGTCGAGCCGGGACGCTTGCCGACGAGGCGCTGCGCCAGAAGTCGTCCGATGTCTGACGACGGCGCGGCATGCGGGGCCGGGCCCCGCATGCCGGCTTCCGGTCAGATGCGCATGTTGGCCGGGCACTTCTCCCAATAGGCGTCCGGCTTCAGCATGATCTGTTCGCCGCCTTTCAGCGTCGGCTTCCCGTCGGCGCCCTTGACGACGTTGATGCGCCAGTAGGGCTGGATCAGCATTCCGTTGACGTTGAACTTGATCGAGCCGCGCGGCGAATCCATCGTGCCCTTGCGGATCGCGCGCGCCATCGCCGCCATGTCGCCGGTCTTGCCGCCGGTGGCTTTCAGGCCTTTGGCGATCAGGCCCGGCGCGTCGTAGGACTGCACCGCGAAGTATGACGGCTCGTGGCCGAATTTCGCGACGTAATCCTTGACGAACTTCTTGTTTATCGCGTTATCCGAATCGGGCCGCCAATGGCTCGCCTCGGTGGCGCCGAGCGCGGCGTCGCCGATGGCCGGCAAGGTCAGGCCGTCGATCGTGTAGATCGAGTAGAGCTTGATCTCCTTGTTGAGCCCCGATGCCGTCCATTGCTTCATGAACGCGATGCCCATCGCGCCGGGCGCGAAGATGTAGACCGCCTGCGGCTTCACCGCCCGCACCTTGGCGAGATCGGCCTGATAGTCGCTCTCGTTGACCTTGAACAAGATCGTGTCGAGCACCTTTCCGCCCTTGTAGGTGCGTTGGAAGCCGGTGACGTTGTCCTTGCCGGCCTGATAGTTGGGCGCCATCGCCACGACGGTCTTGATCTTGTCTTTGGTGGCCATGAGGCCGGTGGCCTCTGCGTTGCCGTCGTTCACGAACGACGACGAGACGAACAGCGGGTTGCAGAGCGCGCCGGCCAGCGGCGTCGCGCCCGCGTTGGCGCTGAGCAGCATCACCTTCGCGTCGAAGGCCGACTTCTGAACCGCCATGATCACGTTCGACCAGATGATGCCGGAGATGATCTGGACCTTGTCCTGCCGGATCATCTTGTCGGCCTCCTTGAGGCCGACATCGACCTTGGCCGACTGATCGTCGCCGTAGAATATCTTCGTCGGCACGCCGGCGATCTTGTCGCCGTCCTTGGTCCAGCCCTGATGCTCGAGCCCGAGCAGCCAGCCGTTCCGGAGGTGCTTTCCGATGAGAGCGCCGGGGCCGGTATCGGAATTGATGAAACCGATGCGCAGCTCCTGGCCCGAAGCGCCCGTTGCGGCGGCAAGCGCCGCGGCGGCGGCGATCGCCGCCAGTCCGAACTTCTGCATGTCGTAGCCTCCCTCGCCGGCGCTCTTCGTCCGCCTCATGCGGCCGTTCGAGCGGGCGTTCGAAAATATACCGCGGCGCGCGCCGAGAGCGAAGGGGCGATCGTCCGTCGCGCCGCCCGAAATCGCACGATTTACGGCTCCGTAAAAATGCACGGCATTTGCGGATGGCGGGGCCGCGCTAGGGGCGGCTTGAACGGGGCCGCTTGGCCGTTATGCTGATGGCCAAGGGCGCGCCGGGCGAAGCGGCCGGCGGACGCATCCGGGAGGAGTACGATGTTTCTGCGGAACCAGTGGTATGTCGCGGCGACGGGCAAAGAGCTCGGGCGCTCGCTGATCGCCCGTACGATCCTGGGCGAGCCGCTGATCCTCTATCGCACAGAGGCCGGCGCGCCGGTGGCGATGGAAGACCGCTGCCCGCACCGCGCCGCGCCGCTCTCGCGCGGCAAGCTCGTCGGCGACTCGGTGCAGTGCCCGTATCACGGCATGGATTTCGGCCCCGACGGCAAATGCATGCACATCCCGGGGCAAACCTCCATTCCGCCGCGCCTCAAGGCGCGCACGTTTCCGATGGCCGAGAAGCACGGCTGGGCGTGGATCTGGATGGGCGACGCGGCCAAGGCCGATCCGGCCCTGATCCACGATTACCATTGGAACGACGAGCCAGGCTGGGAGCCGGTGTTCGGTTACACGCACGTCAACGCCGAGTACCGCCTGGTCGTCGACAATCTGATGGACCTCACGCACGAAACCTTCGTGCATCCGACCTCGATCGGGCAGACGGCGGTGGCCGAAACGCCGATCAACACGACGATCGAAAACGGCAAGGTGAAGGTTTCGCGGATCATGCCGGACATTCCGGCGCCGCCGCTGTTCGCCAAGCTCCGCGGCCTCAAGACCATCGACCGCTGGCAGCACATCTATTTCGATCTGCCGGCGCACGTCCGCATCGATGCCGGCGGCGTGCCCGCCGACACGAAGGACCGCGCGCAGGGCCTCAACTGGATGGTCCAGAACGCGATGACTCCGGAAACCGGGCGCACCACGCACTATTTCTGGTCGATCTCGCGCTGCTTCGAGGTGGGCGACGCCGCGGTGTCGAGCGCCATTCACGGGCAGATCACGAACATCTTCCAGGAAGACTGCGCGATTCTCGAGGAGCAGCAGAAGCGCATCGACAACGATCCGCTGCACCGCCCGCTGCTGTCCACCAACTGCGATGCCGGCGGCGTCGCCGCGCGCCGCATGATCGATCAGGCGCTGGCGGCCGAGTCGAGGCCGCAGGCGGCGGAGTAGGCGCTGCGCGGCCGCGGAGCTACGCCGCGGCCTGCGCCCTCTGGTTATAGCGCCATAGCGCGAAGGCGATCGCCACGGCCAGCGCGCCGGCCATGATCACCGATTCGGGCGACGTCTTGAGGCGCTCGAACCACTGCGTGAAGAAATGGATCGAGGCGAAGGTGGCGGCGGCGTTGACGAGGCCGCGCCGGTTGTGCGCCGCGGCCCAGGCCCCGAGGCCGATGAGCGCGCCCGCCCAGGCCAGCGCGAACGCGCCGGCGGGAATGGCGAGCGCCTGCGCGTACCAGTCTTGCAGGCGCTGATAGCGGTCGGCGGTATACGTCTCGGAATAGAGCAGCTCCGCCCGCGCCCAGGACGAGCCGGGATGGTCGCCCCAGAGCGAACCCACCCAAAAGCCGAAATTCATCCACACCACGCAGATCGCCGCGAACACGTGCGCGAGGCGCCGGTAGGTGGCGCCGAGCTTCGGTCCCGCCGCGAGCGCGGCGACGGCGAGCAGGCCGAACGCGGCGATCGTGAAGCTGGGTTCCTTGACCCACAGGCCGTAGCTCGCGTGCCAATAGCCGGTGCTGCTGCCGAGCAGGCCGGCGATCGCGAAGACCGAGAGCGCGATCAGCAGGCCGTGCCGCGCGGCCGCGCCGAGGCCGAGGTACAGCGCGGCGACATAGGCAAACGCCGCCATGCCGCCCCTGAATTCGATCAGCGCGGCGGCGCCGTGCAGCAGCGCGCCAACCAGCAATAGCGCGCCGCCGAGGAAACCGAAGCTCTCGCCGCGCAGCAGCCGCAGCAGCAGCCCGCCCAGGCCGATGCCGCCGCCCACCGCCGCCATCGCGCCCGTGCCGGGCTGCAAGGCGATCACGCCCGCCACGACGGCGATCACGCCGAGCGACAGGATGACGTTGACCGCGAGCGACACCGTCTCCGCCGACGCCGCGCGCCGGATCGCGGCCGCCTGCGCCGCGTTCACGGTGCCTTGCGCCT
>CAZUYG010000085.1:0-2164 GCA_964624265.1 uncultured Candidatus Odyssella sp. | reverse complement strand
TCGCCGGCCTGCTGCGCCTTCGCGGACGACTGCTTGGTCGCCACCGGCGCCGACTCGCCGACGCGCGCGAGCGTGTATTCGAGCGTGATCTGGTCGCCCTTGTTCACGGTGCCCTGCGCCTGCAGCTTTTCTACGTCGACGAGGAGTTTCATGACAGCCGATCCTTGCCGGCGCGAATGCCGGATCGGCACGAGTGTCGCGCAACCTCAGGGCGAAGCGAAGCCGGGCGCCGTTCCAAGAAATGAAGAGCCGCGCAGCCCCGGTGGGACAGCGCGGCTCCTGTCATGCACGCACACGGCAGTGGTTGGCGCCGTGCTTCGAGGCGCGGCCGCGTCGGCGGCCGCCGGATCAGATCAGATCCGCTTATCGGCCGGGCACTTTTCCGACATCGTGTCGGGGCGCTCCCAGATCTTCCCGTCGGTCTTGAGGCCGATCTTGCCGTCGGCGCCCTTCACGACCACGGCCTTGTAGAAGGGCTGGATCGGAAAGCCGTTGACGTTGAACTTCAGGTCGCCGCGCACCGACGCGATCGGGGCCTTGCGCATTGCCTTGGCGAGCGCGGCCGCATCGTCGACCTTGCCGCCTGCGGCCTTGACGCCCGCGGCGATCACGCCCGGCGCGTCGTAGGCCTGCGCCGCAAAGTTCGAAGGCATGTGGCCGAACTTGGCCATGTAGTCCTTGACGAACTTGTCGTTGCGCGGATTGGCGACGTCGTTGTTCCACATCGTCGGCACGATCGCGCCGAGGGCCGAATCGCCCATGGCGCCGAGCGTCACGTAGTCGACCGTGAACGCCGAATAGAGCTTCATTTCCTTCGCGAGGCCCGAAGATGCCCACTGCTTCACGAACGCAATGCCCATTGCGCCGGGCGCGAACAGGAACACGGCCTCCGGCTTCAGCGCCCGCACCTTGGCGAGGTCGGCCTGGAAGTCGCTTTCGCCGAGCTTGTAGTAGATCGTGTCGAGGATCTTGCCTTTGTAGAAGCGCGAGAAGCCGGAAATGCTGTCTTTGCCGGCCTGATAGTTCGGCGCCAAAGCCACGACGGTCTTGACGCCTTCGCGCTGCACGAGCTCGCCGGCCGCCTCGTGGTTGTCGTCGTTGGCCCACGAGGTCGAAACCATGAGCGGATTGCACAGCGGACCCGCGAGCGGCGAGGGGCCCGCGTTCGTGCCGACGATCGCCACCTTCGCGTCGAAGATCGGCTTCTGGATCGTCATCATCACGTTCGACCAGATCACGCCGGCGACGATCTGGACCTTGTCCTGCTTCAGGAACTTTTCGACTTCCTTGAGGCCCACGTCGGGCTTCACCTGGTCGTCGGCGTAGAAAACCTTGGTCGCGACGCCGCCAAGCTTGTCGCCGTCTTTCGTCCAGCCCTGGTGCTCGAGGCCGAGCTTCCAGCCGTTTTCCATGTGCTTGCCGATCAGCGCCCCGCCGCCGGTCGTCGTATTCAGGAAGCCGATGCGCAGTTCCTGCGCGAGGGCGGGCGTGGCGGCGAGAGCGGCCGCGGCAGCGGCTGCAAAAAGCGTGCGATTCATTGATCCTCCTCCGGTGTCGCTGCGGTGCAACAGAGCCGCAAGCTAATCGCCGCACCGCGGCGCGGCAAGCCGTACGATCCGCGCGCCGCAAAAGTGAAGCGCGGTGTTCGCAGGATGGACAGCGCGCGGCGCCCCATGCTATGGAAGGACGCAATTCTAACAGCCATTAGAAAATGACCGCAAGCAAAACGAACTCCCGTCCGCCCTTCCGCGCCGAACACATCGGCAGCCTCCTGCGCCCGGCCGAACTCAAGGCCGCGCACCGCGCGCGCGCCGAGAACAAGATCGGCGACGCCGAGCTCGCGGCGATCACGGACCGCTGCATCGTCGACGCGATCCGCCTGCAGGAAGACGCGGGGATGGAGGCGATCACCGACGGCGAGTTCCGCCGCGGCTCGTGGTTCCTCGGTTTCGTGCAAGCGGTCGAAGGCCTCTCCACCAAGCCGGCACTGTTCAACTTCCAGGGCGAGCACGGCGCCTGGGAGTGCCCGCACGCGCACGGCAAGGTGCGGCGCACCGGCGGAATCACGGTCGACGAATTCAACTTCGTCCGCGCGCACACGGCGCGCACCCCGAAGATCACGATGCCGACGCCCTCGGCGATGCTGTTCTATCGCGGCGCCGAG
>CAZUYG010000084.1:242-9132 GCA_964624265.1 uncultured Candidatus Odyssella sp. | reverse complement strand
GAGGGCGTCGCAGCCGTGCCCGGCGGCTCCGGCATGAGCGCGAAATACGCCGCGACCGCCGCAATGGCGATGGCCCCCGCCCCGCCGGCCAGCAGCGGAACGCGGCTTCTCGCCTTGGCCGCGGCGGGGCCGGCCGTCATCGTCGCCACGCTGGCCGCCGTGGTGCGTTCCGGCACCGCGCGGCTCGCGACGCGCGACGCGTCGTCGGCTTTCAGCATTTGGCGCAGTTCGCCGATCGTCCGCGGCCGATCGGAGGGCATGACCGCCAGAGCGCGGTCTGCCGCCTCGAGCAGCCGCGCGCTGTAGCGCCCCGCCCCGGCCTCGCGCGCCGGCGCCATCGGATCGGCGGTGCCGCGCAGCCGGGCCGAGATACGTTCCGGCGCGGCAGGCGGCCGGTCGCCGGTGATGCAGCGATAAAGCACCGCGCCGATCGCGTAGATGTCGGTCCACGGCCCCTGATCGCCCTTCGCCTCGTACTGCTCGAACGGCGCGTAGCCCTCGGAGACGATCGCGGTGATGCTTTTCGATTCGGTGCCGAACGCTTGGCGCGCCGCGCCGAAATCGAGCAGCACCGGCCGGCCGTCCTTGCGGATGTAGATGTTCGCGGGCTTGATGTCGCGGTGCAGGAAATGCGCGGCGTGCACCTGCTCGAGCCCGTCGAGGATCGGCAAGACCACGTCTTCGATCTCGGATTCGGCGAGGGTCGCGCCGCCCGATATCAGCGCGTCGAGCGGCTTGCCCTCGACATACTGCATGACGAGGTAGGCGGTGCCGTTCGCCTCGAAATAGCGGTACACGGAGACGATGTTCGGATGCTCGAACGCGACCAGCGTGGCGGCTTCCTTGCGGAAGCGGTCGAGGCCCCACACGAACTGCGTCTGCGCGGTCGAGCTGACGGCGCGCACCGAAAACGAATCCGCGGCGCGCGCCGCGAAGCCTTGCGGCAGGTATTCCTTGATCGCGACCTTGCGGCCGATCGCGGTTTCCTCGGCGAGATAGGTAATGCCGAATCCGCCCGCGCCGAGCAGGCGCAGGATGCGATAGCCGTCGAACGTGTGCCCGATCGGAAGCGCGTGGATGTTCGTGTCCGACAACGGTTTCTCGCGCCCGGTCCGCGGCAAATCCCTGCGGGCGAAGATAGAGCGCGCCGCCGCCGCGCTCAACGCGCATTTGTCCGGCGCGGTCGCCATAACCGCAGCCCCGTGCGGGGTGCGCGGCCGGTTCGCTTGACCCTCCCGCACCCGGCACCTATGTTCCGCGCGCGTTCGAGGCCGCCTGCCGCCGCGGCCCTCCGCAACGGCCCATCCGGCGCGATCGCGTAGCTCAGCGGTAGAGCATCTGACTTTTAATCAGAGGGTCCCGGGTTCGATCCCCGGCGCGATCACCATTCCTTCCGGTGGCGCCGGCGCAAACGCGCCCGCGGCGGGCGCTCAAGATTTTCGCCACCGAACTTCGGGCACGGACATGTGACGGCCGGCACTGACGTGCGCGCGGACATCGTCTATTCTGAGGCCGGATGCTGCCCCCAGCCATGGACGCGACAGAGATGCCCGGAGTTTCCCGCCGCCACGCCCTGACTTTGCTGTTCGCCGCGAGCGCCGCTTCGGCCGCCGCATTCGCCGCCAACGGCGCGCACGCCGACACGCCCGGGCCAGCCGCGCCGCCGCAAAAATCGCCGCCGCGCGGCGGTTCCGTTCTCAAGTCGCAGCTCACTGCGAGCGACCGCGCGATGAACCGCAAATGCATCGCCAAGACGCTGACGGAAGCCCCGACCGGCAAGACCTGGAGCTGGAAAAACCCCAAGACCGGCAATGGCGGCACGGTGACGCCCACCTCGCCGCGCGTGAGCGAGGGCGGCCGCGTCTGCCGCGATTTCGACGAGACGGTGACGCTCAAGGACGGCCGCACCGAGAAGATCAGCGCGCGCGCCTGCCGCAAGCCTGACGGAAGCTGGACACTCGCCTGACCGCGCTGCGGTTCGTCGTTCTTCGCGAACTCGCGCGGATCCTCGCCGGATCCCACGCCTGAGTTCGGCACGATCACGTGCCTGCTCACGCATTTGCTATCGTCGCGCTGCGGCATCGCGCCCCGGCGCTTACCCGGAACCAAATGATTTCGCTCGATTAATTTTGCGCGAGGCCGCTGCGACATTGCCTGCTGGCCGTGCGCGTCGTGCGCGCGTCGCACGTTATTCTGGCGGGAGTTTCGCTAATGGAAATTCAGAAGAGGAGAAACGATCATGCGCAAGCTGACCCGAACGCTCCTGCTGGCCGGCGGTCTCGCGCTGGCGGGCGGCGCCGCGGCGGCGCCGGCCCTCGCCGATGTGGGTTTCCGCTTCGGCATCAATCTCGCCCCGCCGGGCTACTACTACGCGCCGCCGCCGCCCCCGGGCTACTATTACTATGCGCCGCGCTACCGCTACTATTCGCCGTATTACTACTAGCGCGGCACGGCACCGCAAACGAGAAGGGGCGGCTTCGCGCCGCCCCGTTTTCGTTCGCGCTCGAACGGCGGCTTCACCAGGGCAATGCCCCGCCGATTTTGCGCACGGAACTTGCCAACTTCTTGCCGAGCCGTTTGCACTCGCGCTCGACAACGTCGGTGCCGTCGCGGTGCATTTCGTCCACGCTCACCTGGTTCTCGAGAAACATGATCCGGCGCCATGGCTGGCTGAATGGGGAGGCGGCGGACGGCTGGTCGTCATCGATCGGGATGACTGCGGCAACGATGCGGTAGCCCTTCGTCATAACCAACTCGCTTTCCTGTCTCATCCTTATACGAAGGCCGCATTCCCCTTGTTACGGCTTTCGTAACGCTGTGGAATCTTACGGGATTTGGTATCCCCAGCAAGTCCCCAACAATGTTAATCCGAAAATTCATCATAAAATGCGCTGATCCAGATCAAGCGCCCGCGGGCGATCCGGCGGCAACGCGCGTTAAGATTTGTCCGTCTGCAGGAGGCCGTTCAGCACCAATTCGGCGATCCAACGCGCCGTGGACGCCGGCAGCAGCGTGCCGCGGCGGTGCGCCCGGAGCCCGATCGCGTTTGCCACCGCCAACACGGCGAACGCGGCCTGCGCAGGTTGGCAATCGGGCCGGAAACGCCGCCGCGCGACGCCCGCCCGGATGATGTGCTCGAACAGTCGCTCGTAGCGCCGCGCCGTATCCGTCAGCAGCCGGCCGGCGGGCCCGGCCACGTGCCGCCGCTCGCGCAGGAACGTCAGGCAGTAATCGCGGCGCCCCCCCAGCCACTCCATGTGGAATGCCACCGCACGGCGCAGCCGCTCGACCGGATCGTCTTCGCGGTTCGCGATCTCCATCAGCCCGCCCAGCATTTCCTCGGTGCTGAGCTGGCATACGAGTTCGAGCGCCCGCTGCTTCGACGGGATGTAGTAGTAGAGGCTTCCCTGCTTGAGGCCCAGGCGCCGCGCGATGGCGCCCGTGGAGGTGCCGAGAAACCCGCGCGACGCGAATTCGGCCGCCGCGGCGTCGAGCACGGCGCGCCAGCGAACGTCGCGCCGCGCCGCGCTGTTGCGCGGGCCGCGCGCGGACGGCTTGCCGCCCTTACCGTCCGACGTCTTGCGCGCTCTTGCGACACCCATGCAAGCGAGACTACGGCGCTATCGAAGCCCGCGGAAGCGCGCGCCCCGCGCCCTTCGCCGCGGAGGGAACGCCGCTAGCGTTTCACCGGAAAGCGCGCCCGGAGGCGGTCGGCGACGTGCTTCGGCACGAAGCTGGCGATGTCGCCGCCGAGCCGGGCGATTTCCTTGACCAGGCGCGACGCGATGAAATGCTGCTGCTCGGAAGCCATCAGGAACACGGTCTCGACGCGCGGATTGAGCCGCGCATTCATGCCGGCCATCTGGAACTCGTATTCGAAATCCGACACGGCGCGCAGGCCGCGCACGATCATGCTCGCGCCGCATTCCTCGACGAAATGCATCAGCAGGTTCTGGAACGGCCGCGATTCGGCCACCGGGCCGTTCGCCGAGGCGCCATTGATCTGGCGCAGCGTTTCGTCGACGAGTTCGACGCGCTCCTTGAGGTCGAACAGCGGATCCTTCCCGATATTGATCGCGACGCCGATGATCAGCTTGTCGCAGACCCGCAAGGCACGCCGGATGATGTCGACATGCCCGTTCGTTATCGGGTCGAAAGTTCCCGGATAGACGCCGACCCGCTCCATGTTCCGCCCTTCTGGTCGCCCCGGGCGGGTTGGTAGCGCGGGTTACGCTGCATTGCAATAATCGCGGGCAAAGCCCCGCAGGGGCGCCCCGGATGCCGATACCGCCCGGGGCGCCGCCTCGCCTACGCCGAATCCGGATCAGCTTCGTTTGTCGGCCGGACACTTCTCCCAATACGAATCCTTCGCATTGGCCGTGACGATGCCGCGATTGACGATCGCGGGCTTGCCGTCGTTGCCCTTGATTACTTCGGCCTTGTAGAAGTTCTGAATCGGGAAGCCGTTCACGTTGTACTGGTAGGGCCCGCGCGCGGCCGGGAACGAGACCTTACGCATGGCTTTCATCAGGGCCTCGATGTCGCCGGTCTTGCCGTTCACCGATTTGAGCGCGGCAGCGATGAGGCGCGGCGCGTTGTAGGCCTGCTCCGCGAAATTCGACGGCATGTGGCCGTACTTGGCGACGTAGTCCTTCACGAATCGTTTGTTCGCCTCATTGTCGAGATCGTGGGTCCACTGGATCGTTTCGACCGCGCCGAGGCCGGCGTCGCCGATCGCCGGCAGCGTCACGCCGTCGATCGTGTGGATCGTGTAGAGCTTCACCTCCTTGCCGAGGCCCGAGGCCGCCCATTGCTTGACGAAGGCCGGCCCCATGGCGCCGGGCGCGAAGATGAACACGGCGGCCGGCTTCGCGGCGCGGATCTTCGAAATCTCGGCCTGGAAGTCGCTCTCGCCGAGCTTGAACATGTTGGTCTCGACGATCTTTACGCCCTGGAGCGTGCGCGTGACGCCGGAGATGAGGTCCTTGCCGCCCTGGTAATTGGGCGCCATCAGGTAGATCGAAGATACCTTGTCCTTGGAAATCAGCGTGCCGAGCGCCTCGGCGGGCTGGTCGCCCTGCCACGAGGTGGAGATGAACAGCGGGTTGCAGAGCGGGCCGGCGATCAGCGAGGTGCCGGCATTGGTGCCCATGAGGCCGACCTTGGCCTCCATCGCGATCTTGTGCACCGGCACGAGGATGTTCGACCAGATGATGCCGGCGATGATCTGGACCTTTTCCTGCTGGATCAGCTTCTGCGCCGCGGCAAGGCCGGCATCGGGCTTTTGCTGATCGTCGGCCTCGAACACGTGCGTGACGACGCCGGCGAGCTTGTCGCCGTCCTTCTTCCAGCCCTCGTGCTCCAGCCCCAGGCGCCAGCCGTTCACCTGATGCCGGCCGATGACGGCGCCGCCGCCCGTCATCGTGTTGATGAAGCCGATCCGCAGATCCTGCGCGGAGGCCGCCGGCCCCGTTCCGGCGTATGCGAGCACCGCGCACGCCGCCACCCACCCCAAATTACGCGCCATATCGATTGCTCCCTCGTTTTGTCGCGGCGAATCGCGCCGCCGCGCGCCAAGCCTAGCGCATCCGCCGCTGGAATCGACGGCGTTGTTGCGCCACGCGGTTGCGGCGCTTGGGGAACTGCCGCCGCGATGGGCAGCGTGCCGTGATTCGGGCGCCGCGTGCCGCTTAGTCAAACGATTCGAGGCCTTCGACTTCCCGCGCCCGCCCGTAGAGAGCCATCGCATTGCGCAGATGCGGGCGCCGGCGCAGGACCTCCGCATGATGGCGGCGGACGGCCCGCACGAGTGATCGGTCCAGCCCAAGCTGCTCGTCGGCAAATTCGATCATGCGCAGATTGGGCCATGCGGCCGGCCGCAGCTCCGTCACGCGTGTCACCGCCGTATCGGCATCGCGGCTTTCCTTCGCCAGCAGCATGACGGCCGCCGCCGTCGAGCGCGAAATACCCATGTGGCAATGGATCAGAAGCCGGTGATGCGCGCGCGCCGCCGCGTCGCCAAATTTCAGAATCGCGGAGACATGCGCCGGCCGCGGCGCTTCGCTCAGCGGCTGGTAGTCCTCGACGATGTCGTGGAAGCGCAGGCGCAGGATCTGATCGTCCGGCAGCTCCGCAAATTTCGCCGGCTCCGGCGTGCCGGGATCGAGAATCGAAAGGACGTGCGTCACGCGCTCGTCGAGCGTGCCGTCGATTTCGTGCAGGCCGCAGATGACGAGATCGGTCTTGATCCGATGCATGCGCAGGCGCTTTCCGCCATTCCCGGTTTTGCCCTGACGCGCCGCGGCGATCGATCGGGCGCGGCGCCGGCGCTCACGCGCCGCCTTCATCCTCGCGCAGCCGGCTCACGCTCACGACCTTGTCGCCATCGTCGATGCGGAAGATGACGACACCGCGAGTCGAGCGGCGGGCGATGCGGATGCCCTTGACCGGCGTGCGGATGATCTGGCCCTGCTTCGTGACGAGCAGGAGCTGATCGTCGTTCGTCGCCGGAAACGCGGCAACGACGTGAACCCCGCCGCCCTTGGCGAGCCGGATGTTCTCGATGCCTTTGCCGCCGCGGTTGGTGATCCGGTATTCATAGGCGGACGACAGCTTGCCGTAACCGTCCTCGGCAACGGTGAGGATGAACTCCTCCGCCTTCTTCATCTCGGCGTAGCGCTCGTCGGAAATCTGGACCTCCGCCACCGCCTCGGCGCCCTCTTCGTCCGCCGCCGGCTCGGCCGCAGCCTCTTGCGCGGTCTCTTCGCCGCCGCGCTCGGCGCGCGAGCGCTTCAGATAGGCCTGGCGTTCCTCGGGCGTCGTGTCCGTGTGGCGCAGCATCGACATCGAGATCACCTCATCGCCATCGGCGAGATTCATCCCGCGCACGCCGGTGGAGGCCCGGCTTGCGAACACGCGCACGTCGCCCACCTCGAAGCGGATGCACTTGCCGTTGCGCGCGGCCAGCAACACGTCGTTGTTGTCGTCGCAGACCTGCGCGCCGACGAGGCGATCGCCCTCGTCGAGCTTCATCGCGATCTTGCCGGAGGGCTTCACATTGACGAAATCAGCCAGCGAATTGCGCCGCACGTAGCCGCTCTGAGTCGCCAGCATGAGCTGGAGATTGTCCCACTTGGCCTCGTCGGGCAGCGGCAGCACGACGGAGATCGTCTCGCCTTCGGAGAGATTGAGAAGATTGACGAAGGCGCGGCCACGGCTCTGCGGCGTGCCGAGCGGCAGCTTGTAGACCTTGAGCTTGTAGACCATGCCCAAGGACGAGAAGAACAGCACCGGCGTGTGCGTGTCGCAGGCATAAACCTGCGAGACGACGTCTTCTTCCTTGCGCGTCATGCCGGTGCGGCCTTTGCCGCCGCGGCGCTGGGCGCGGTAGGTCGAGAGCGGCACGCGCTTCACGTAGCCCTGGTGCGTGATCGTCAGCACCATGTCTTCGTGCTGGATCAGCGATTCTTCGTCTTCGATCGTCGCGTCGGCTTCCTCGAGCGTCGTGCGGCGCGGCGTGTTGAACTCGTCCTTCATCCGCTTGAATTCGTCGCGGATGATCTGGAGCACGCGCTCGCGCGACGCGAGGATTCCGAGCAGGTCCTTGATCTGCTCGACGACTTCCTGCAGCTCGGCGACGATCTTGTCGCGCTCGAGGCCGGTCAGGCGCTGCAGGCGCAGCTCGAGGATCGCCTTGGCCTGTTCTTCGGACAGCATGTAGGTGCCGTCCACGACCTTCCGGCCCGGCTCGCCGATCAGCTCGATATACGGCCCCACGTCCTTGACCGGCCAGGGCTTGGCCATCAATTGCTCTTTGGCCGTCTGCGGATCCTTGGCGCGGCGGATGAGCGCCACGATCTCGTCGACGTTGACGACGGCGATCGCGAGGCCGGCCAAGATGTGCGCGCGGTCGCGCGCCTTCTTCAGCTCGAAGATCGTGCGCCGGGTGATGACCTGCTCGCGGAACGCGACGAACGCCGCGATGATGTCCTTGAGCGGCATCACCTCCGGCCGGCCGCCGTTCAGCGCCAGCATGATGATGCCGAAGCTCGTCTGCAGCGCCGTGAACTTGTAGAGCTGGTTCAGCACCACGTCGGTGTCTGAATCGCGCTTGATCTCGACGACGATGCGCACGCCGTCGCGATCCGATTCGTCGCGCAGTTCGGCGATGCCGTCGATCGTCTTCTCGGCCATGAGGCGGCCGATATGCTCGACGAGCTTCTGCTTGTTGACCTGATACGGAACCTCGGTGACGACGATCGCCTCGCGCTCCTTCCTGATCGTCTCGATCTTGGTGCGCGCGCGCACGACGATGCTGCCGCGGCCGGTGCGATAGGCCTCGCGGATGCCGCCCTTGCCGAGCAACATCGCGCCGGTCGGGAAATCCGGTCCCGGCAAGTGCTGCAGCAGCTCGTCGAGTTCGATCCCGGGGTTCTCGATATAGGCGAGGCAGGCGTCGATGACCTCGCCGAGATTGTGCGGCGGGATGTTCGTCGCCATGCCGACGGCGATGCCGTTCGCGCCGTTGATCAGCAGGTTCGGGAACATCGCCGGCAGCACGACCGGCTCTTGCGACGACTCGTCGTAGTTGGCCTGGAAATCGACCGTTTCGCGGTCGATGTCTTCCAGCATCGTCTCGGCGGCGCGGTCGAGGCGCGCCTCGGTGTAGCGCATCGCCGCGGGCGGATCGCCGTCCATCGAGCCGAAATTGCCCTGCCCGTCGATCAGCGGCACGCGCATCGAAAAATCCTGCGCCATGCGCACCAGCGCGTCGTAGATCGCCGTGTCGCCGTGCGGGTGGTATTTGCCCATCACGTCGCCGACGATGCGCGCCGATTTCTTGTAGGGCTTGCCCGAGTCGTAGCCGCCCTCCTTCATCGCGAAGAGGATG
>CAZUYG010000084.1:0-232 GCA_964624265.1 uncultured Candidatus Odyssella sp. | reverse complement strand
CACCTCGCCGACGACCGCGGCGGACTTGCGGTAGCGCGAGTCCGGGGTCAGCCGGAGGTTGTCGTACATCGCGTAGAGGATGCGGCGCTGCACGGGCTTCAGCCCGTCGCGCACGTCGGGCAGCGCCCGCGCCACGATCACGCTCATCGCGTAATCGAGGTAGGAGCGCTTCATCTCCTCCTCGATCGCGACGGGCGCGATGTCGGGCGCTTTCGAAGGCTGCGGCGGGGCG
>CAZUYG010000083.1:0-9133 GCA_964624265.1 uncultured Candidatus Odyssella sp. | reverse complement strand
TCCGGCCTCTACCGCTCGAGCGGCATCTATTGCACGCAATGCGAGGCCGAGGGCTTCCGGCGCATCACCTATTTCCTCGACCGGCCCGACGTGATGGCCGTCTACCGCACGACGATCCGCGCCGACCGGAAGGCCGCGCCCGTGCTGCTCTCGAACGGCAATCTCGTCGAGCAGGGCGACCTCGGCGGCGGGCGGCACTTCGCCGTGTGGCACGATCCGTTCCCGAAGCCCTCGTACCTCTTCGCGCTCGTCGCCGGCGACCTCGCCTGCCGCGAGGACACGTTCCGGACGCGCTCGGGCCGCGACGTGAAGCTCCGCATCTTCGTCGAGCACGGCAAGGTGCCGCGCACCGAATATGCGATGGACGCCCTGAAGCGTTCGATGCGCTGGGACGAGCAGCGCTTCGGCCTCGAATACGATCTCGACCTGTTCAACATCGTCGCCGTCAGCGATTTCAACATGGGCGCGATGGAGAACAAGAGCCTCAACGTCTTCAACGACAAATACATCCTCGCCGATCCGGAGACCGCGACCGACGCGGACTATGCCGGTATCGAGACCGTCGTCGCGCACGAGTATTTCCACAACTGGACCGGCGACCGCATCACCTGCCGCGACTGGTTCCAATTGAGCCTCAAGGAAGGCCTCACCGTCTTCCGCGACCAGGAATTCTCGTCCGACATGCGCTCGCGGCCGGTGGAGCGCATCGGCGTCGTGCGCGGGCTGCGCGCCGCACAATTCCCCGAGGATGCGGGGCCGCTGGCGCATCCGGTGCGCCCGGACAGCTACATCGAGATCAACAACTTCTACACGGCGACGGTCTACCAGAAGGGTTCCGAAGTCATCCGCATGATGCACACGATCCTCGGCGAGGATGGCTTCCAGAAGGGCATGAAGCTCTACGTCGAGCGGCACGACGGCGAGGCCGCCACCTGCGACCAATTCGTGGCCGCGATGGAGGACGCGAACGGCGCCGATCTCGGCCAGTTCAAGCTCTGGTACGGCCAGGCCGGCACGCCGGAGATCGAGATCGCCGGCCGCTACGACGCGCGCAGCGGCGCCTACGAACTCGACGTCGCGCAGCGCGTGCCGCCGACGCCGGGGCAGCCCGAGAAGAAGCCGATGCACATCCCGCTCGCGGTGGGCCTCATCGACGCGCAGGGCCGCGGCATTCCGCTGCGCCTCGACGGCGAAGCCGGCCCGGCGGCGGAGACGCGCGTGCTGCCCGTCAAAGGCGCGAGACAAACTTTTCGCTTCGTGAACGTGCCGGAGCCCAAGGCGCTCTCGGTCAACCGCTTCTTCTCGGCGCCGGTGAACGTGAAGCTCGCGCAGAGCGGCGCCGAGCGCGCGTTTCTGATGGCGCACGATTCCGATCCGTTCGCGCGGTGGGAGGCCGGCCAGCAATACGCGACCGACCTGCTGCTGGCGCAGGTGGCGGCGCGCGCCCGCGGCGAGGCGATGCGCTTCGATCCCGCCTTCGTTTCGGCTATCGCCGACACGCTGCGCGACGAGAAGCTCGAAAAAGCGTTCGCCGCCGAGGCGATCGCATTGCCGAGCAGCCTCTACCTCGCGGAGCGCATGGCGACGGTCGACGTTGACGGCATTCACGCCGCGCGCGAGGCGCTCCGCCGGCTCATCGCCACATCGCTGAAGACGGAATTGCTGCGCGCCTACGAGACGAACCGCGACACCGGCCCCTACAGCCCCGATGCCGGCCCCGCCGGCCGCCGCGCGCTCAAGAACGCCGCGCTGTTCTATCTCGCATCGCTTGCCGATAGCGACGCCGCGGAGCGCGGCCGCCTCGCCGCGCAATATCGCGGCGCCACGAACATGACCGACCGCATCGCGGCGCTGCGCTTCCTCGTCGATCTCGACGGCGCGGAGCGGACGGAAGCGCTTGACGATTTCTACGCGCGCTTCAAGGACGATGCGCTGGTGATCGACAAGTGGCTGGGCCTCCAGGCGGTCTCGGCGCTGCCCGGCACGCTGGCGGCCATCACGGCGCTGCTCGCCCACCCCGCCTTCTCGCTCAAGAAGCCCAACAAGGTGCGGGCGCTCGTCGGCACCTTCGCCAGTTCGAATCCGCTGCGCTATCACGCGGCCGACGGGTCGGGCTACGCGTTCCACGCCGACCGCATTCTCGAGCTCGATCCCGTCAATCCGCAGGTGGCCGCGCGCATCCTGGCGCCGCTCGGCCGCTGGCAGCGCATGGACAAGGCGCGGCAGGCGCTGATGAAGCGCGAGCTCGAGCGAATCCTGAAGGCGCCCAAGCTCTCGCGCGATGTTTACGAGATCGCGTCGAAGTCGCTAGGTTAGAGACCGAACCAAAACCCGAGGGGAACCGGAATGAAGCTGTATTTCTCGGCACTGTCGCCGTTCGTGCGCAAGGTTCGCGTGGCGGCGATGGAGCTCGGCCTCGACAAGAAGATCGAGCTGGTGACGGTGGCGACGACGCCCGTTGCGATGAGCGCCGACCTCACCAAGGTGAACCCGCTCGGCCGGCTGCCGACGCTGGTCGCCGACGACGGCACGCTGCTGTTCGAATCGAGCCTCATCGTCGAGTATCTCGACACGGTCGCCGGCGGCGGAAAGATCATTCCGGCGAGCGGCCCCGATCGCTGGCGCGTCAAATGCACCGAAGCGCTCGCCGACGGCCTCATGGATTCGGCGATTCTCGTCCGCTACGAAACGTTCCTGCGCCCGGCCGACAAGCGCTGGCCCGAATGGATCGCCGGCCAGCAGCAGAAGGTGAACCAGTCGCTCGACGCGCTCGAGGGCCAGGCCTGGGTGTTCGACGACAAGGTGGACGCCGGCAAGATCGCGGTCGGCTGCGCGCTCGGCTATCTCGATCTGCGCTTCCCGGACCTGGGCTGGCGCAAGCGCTGCGAGACGCTCGGCCGCTGGTACGACGCGTTCGCCAAGCGCCCCTCGATGGTGGCGACGAAACCGCAGGCCTGAGCGCGCCGCCGCGATGAAGCTGCACTGGTCGCCCACCTCGCCTTACGTGCGCAAGGTGATGGTGGCGGCGCACGAGCTCGGCCTCGCCGACCGCTTCGATCTCGTGGCGACGCGGCCCGAAACGGTCGTCGCCGACGTCTCCGGCGACAACCCGCTCGGCCGCGTGCCTGCGCTCGTGCTGCCCGACGGCACGACTTTGTTCGATTCGCTCGTGATCGCGGAGTTCCTGAACGAGACCGCGGGCGGCGCGTTGTTCCCGGCCCCCGGCCCGGCGCGCTGGCGGACGCTCACGCTGCATGCGCTGGGCCAGGGCGTCATCGACGCGGCGATTGCCCTCGTCGGCGAGCGGCGGCGGCCGGAGAGCGAACGCTCCCCGGCGTTCGTGGCCGCGCGCCATGCCGAGATCGACCGGGCGCTCGACGCGGCGGAACGCACGCCGCATTCCGCGGCGGCGGACATCGGCACGATCGCGCTGGCGGTCGGCCTCGGCTATCTCGACTTCCGTCATCCGGAGCGGGCCTGGCGGCCCGGCCGGCCGCGTCTCGCGCGGTGGTACGAGACCTTCGCCGCGCGGCCCTCGATGGTTGCGACGCGGCCGCCCGCGGGCTGATTCGTTCCGGCTTCATTCGCAAATCCGCGGCTTGGCGGCGGCCGAAGACGAGGCTAGTCTTTCCGGGCTTGTTCGTGCCAACCGCAACGGAAGGAGCGCACGTTGAGCTCAATGGAGCGACTGGATTCGCTGAAAGCCCGCCACGCCGGTCTCGAAGCGCAAATCGCCGAGGAAACCAAGAAGCCTCACCCGGACGATAATACGATCCACGCCCTCAAGAGGGAAAAGCTCAAATTGAAGGATGAGATAGCCCGCCTCGAACGCGGCACGACCCACTGACGCCGGCCCGGCGCCGCTTCAGGCGCCGAGACGCTCTTTCGCCCAGTCGCGCAGTTTTGCGCGCTGGATTTTCACTCCGTTCGCGCTTTCCGCCACCGGGAAGGCGTCGAGGAAGATTACGGCCTCCGGGCATTTGAACGAGGCCAGTCCGGCGCGGCAATGCGCGATCACCGCGCCCTCGTCCGCCGCCGCTTCCGCGCGCTTCACGACGAAGGCCACAGCGCGCTCGCCCCGTTTCGTCCGGGCGCCGACCACCTGGCAGGCCGCCACGGCGGGGTGCGCCTCGATGTGGCTCGAGATCTCCACCGGATTGACGAGATAGCCGCCGAGCCGGAGCGCGTCGCCCATGCGCGCGAGGAACACGAAGCCGCCCGGCACCGTGTAGCCGAGATCGCCGGTGCGCAGGAATCCGTCTTCGGTGAAGGCCGACGCCGTCGCGGCCGGATCGTCGGCATAGCCGGCCATGAGGCTCGGCCCCTTGGCCTCGATCTCGCCGGGCGCGCCGTCGGGCAGCAGCGCGCCGCTCTCGGGGTCGCGCACGCGCACCCGCGCCTCGGGCGAGACCGGCGTGCCGCCGCCGCGCGCCCGCTGCTCCGCCGGCGCACCGGGCGACTGGCTCGCGAACAACGCCTGGAGCTCGCTCATGCCATAGAGCCCCGTCAGCGGCAGGCCGCGCGCATCGCCGAAGGCCACGAACTCCGCCGGATCGCTGTTGAACGAAGCGAAGCCCGCGCGCCGCAAGGCCGGGAACGGACGCGCGCCCGGCGCCGCCTCCAGCACGCGGCGGTACATCTCGTCGCTGCCGTTCATGTGCGTGACGCGCTCGGCCACGAGGGCGCGCGCCGCGGCCTCGGCCTCGAAGGCCGGCAGCAGCGCCATCGGACGGCCGGCGGCAAAGGTGGCCAGCGCCTGCGAAAGCCCGAACACGCCGCAGAACGGCAATGCCTGCAGAATCACGGCATCCGCGGCGCCGTAGCCGAACGCGGGCGCCACCGCGCGCGCGTGATCGACGAGGCTCCGCTGCGTGTGCAGCACGAATTTCGGCGCCTTCGTCGTGCCCGAGGTCGTGAAAATCGCGGCGCCGGATTCGGCCGTGGCGGCGGAAGCGGCGAGCGGTGGCGCGGCGGCGAGATCGCCATAGCGCAACACGCGCTTGCTGGCGAGCGCGGCCGGCAGCTTCGCCGGCGCCTCGTCTTCGCCGTAGAGCACGATGGTTTCGAGCCGGTCGAATGCGGCGGGATCGGCCGCGTCGAGAATACCGAGAAAATCGGCACCCTTGAACCCCGGCCACAAAACGAGCGCGCGAGCGCGCGAGCGGCCCACGATGTCGGCGACTTCGACGGCGCGGAAACGCGTGTTGACCGCGACCGCAACCGCGCCGAGATGCCCGAGCGCGAAAAGCGTTTCGAGCCAGGCCGGCGCATTCGGCATCCACAGCGCAACGCGGTCTTTCGCGCCGATTCCGAGCGCCGCGAAGCCGCCGGCAACCCGCGCCGCGCGGCGCGCGAGATCGCCGTAGGTGACGGCGCGCGCCGAATATCGGATCGCCTCCGCCGCGCCCGGCGCGTCGTCGAGCAGCGCATTCAGCGTGGCGTTCATCGGCGGCGCCCCGTCACCCCAATATTTCCGCTCACCCGGCGGCGTTCAGCGTGCGCCAGCCGTTCCAGATGATCTGGATGCCGATGCACAGCAGGATGAAGGCGGAGAGCCGCACCAGCACGTTGGTGCCGCGCTCGCCCAGGGCCGAGGTAATGCGTTCGGCATAGCGATAGCAGAGGAAGATCGTGGCGGCGATGGCGAGCAGGCCGGCCACGGCGGCACCGCCGAGCAGCGCGAGCTGCGCGAGATCGGATGCCTGCGGGCGCTGGCTGCCGAGCGTGATCGCGACCGAGATCGAGCCTGGCCCCACGGTGAGCGGCATGGTGAGCGGATAGAACGCATCGACCGGCGCCACGGGCACCGCCGCGGCGCCGCGCTGGTCTTCGAGCCTGTCGCCCTGGTGCAGCAGCCTCCACGCGAACGCCGACACGACGACGCCGCCCGCGATGCGGACGACCGGCAGCGTGATGCCGAAGAACTGCAAGACGTGCGATCCGATCAGCAGCGATCCGAGCAGCAGAAGAAATCCGTTGACGCCGATGCGGCGCGCGAGCGACCGGCGCTCCGCATCGCCAAGACTGCGCGTGAGGCCGAGAAAGATCGGCGCGCCGCCGACCGGGTTCACGATCGGAAACAGCGCGGCGTAGACGAGCAGAAACGTGTTGAGTGCCTCGTTCACCGGCGCCCCTCCCCTGGCCGCCAAGGTTTCCGCAAGCCTAACCCGCCCGCGCGGGCGCGCCTACCGCGCGCTGGGGGCGGCAAGGGGGCGGGCGCCACGCTTTGCGGCGCGCGGAGCCATGCGATGCGGGCATTGCCGGCATGGGCGGCGCAATCGGAAATTTCCCGCGCCGAGCGCGGCGCGAAACCGCCGGAGCGGGCACGCGGCACGGCGCGAAATTCTAATTCCGAATCGAAGTTCGCCGGGCTGCGCGCCGAAAGGTCAATGAATCCGGGCCAAAAATGAATGGGCCCGGAGCCGAAGCCCCGGGCCCGACGCGCGTGAGGGAGGAGGACCGCGCGTGTTCTATGCGATCACTATAACGCTCGATTCGCGGACGAATCTAGCGTCATCGCGACGCAACTGTTGATATCTCAAGCCGCGACCGGCTTGCCGTACTTCTCGACGACCTTCGCGACGCGAGTCTGGATCGGCTCGACCGCTTCGTTCGCGGTCTTCACCGAGAGCTCGGCCATCTTGGTGGCGCCGGCGAACGCCATGTCGAACGCGGCGCGCGCGAAGCCGGTCTGCACTTCCATCAGATCCTGCACCGACTTGATGCCCTGGAGCGCCTTCACGTTCGCGAAGCCCGCCTCGGCGGCCTTCTTGCCGTAGGCCGCGACTTCGTCGGCGAGCGCTTCGAAACCCTTGGTGGCGATCGACGCGCTGGCGACGCTGGCGTCGATGCTCTCCTTGGCGAACGCCGTCGCCTCGTCGAACTTCGTCACCGCCTGCGGGAAGGTCTTCTCGACCTGCTCGCGCGTGTATGCCGTGCTCTTCTCGAAGCCCTTGAGGGCCGCGTCGCTGCCGGCCTTGTAGAGCTTCTCGGCCGTATCCTTGCCGGCCTTGAACATCTTGAGAGCCGTCTCCTGGCTCGTCTTCACCGCCGCCTCGATCTGCTCGAGACCGGCGACCTTCGTGAAATCCTGCGCGATCATGGGTTCGTCTCCTGTCCGCGCCGCCGTGTCGCGGCGGCCGATGGTTGTGAAATGGTGCGCTGCAACGTCTATGCTGCGCTGCAACATTGCCCAATATAGGGACGCGTTGCCGCCCGTCAAGGCAAAAATTGTGCGGCGCACAATAAAAGAGGTCCAAGGACCCCGTTAACTATCTAATTCGTTACGGAAATTGCCATTTTCGAGGACGCGACTGCGACATTCTCGACCCGGCCGTCAAGCCAGGCCCGCGGGCACCGTGCCTCACGCAGCCGCGAGATTCTCCCCCGCAAGCGCGCGGCGGACGAGCGCGCGGAACCGCTCGACGCCATACAGCGCAATGAACGTCCCCATGCGCGGGCCCTGGCTCTGGCCGAGCAGCACTTCGTATTGCGCCTTGAACCAGTCGCGCAGGTTCGCGAAGCCGTGGCGCTTGCCGACTTCGTAGACCGCATTCTGCAGATCCTCCGCGCTCGCGCCCGCCTGCATCGCGGCCAGCGCCTGCTCGAGATCGGCGAGCGCCGCGCGCTCCTGCTCGGTCGGCGCGCGATACTTCTTCGCGGGCTTCACGAAGTCCCGGTAGTAGGCGAGCGCATAGCCGACGAGGCGGTCGAGGATCGGCATCTTCTCGGGCGTGGCGCCGGGGCGATAGCTCGCGATGAAGCCCCAGAGCACGTCTTTCGTCTCGGCGTTCGCGACGCCGGCGAGATTCTGCAGGATGCCGAACGTGAGCGGCAGCTCGGCGCGCGGCGGCTTGCCGTTGTGGATGTGCCACACCGGATTCTCGAGCCGCTTGGCCTCGTCCTCGCCCGCGAACGCGTCGAGATAGCCGAGATACTCGTCGACCGCCTTCGGGATCACGTCGAAGAACAGGCGCTTCGCGCGGCGCGGCTGCTGATACATGAACAGCGCCAGCGATTCCTGCGGCGCATAGTGCAGCCACTCCTCGACCGAGAGGCCGTTACCCTTCGATTTCGAGATCTTCTCGCCGTTCTCGTCGAGGAACAGCTCGTAGGTGAAGCCCTCGGGCGGCTTGGCGCCGAGGATGCGGCAGATCTGGCTCGAGAGCCGCACCGATTCGATGAGGTCTTTCCCCGACATCTCGTAATCGACGCCGAGCGCCGCCCAGCGCATCGCCCAGTCGGCCTTCCATTGCAGCTTGCAGTGCCCGCCGGTGACCTTCTGCTCGAAGCGGCCCTCGACCGCGTCCTCGAACACGATCGTGCCGGACTCGGGCTTCACTTCGACCGCGGGCACTTCCAGAACTTGCGGGCGGCTGTCGCGCACGCGGATCGGCAGGAACGGGCAGTAGGTGGCGCGGCGCTCCGGCCCGAGCGTCGGCAGAATCACGTTCTGGACTTCGTCGAACCGGCGCAGCAGCGCGAGCAGGGTCTCGTCGAAACGGCCGCTCTTGTAGGCCTCGGTGGAGCTCACGAACTCGTATTCGAAGCCGAACTGGTCGAGAAAGCCGCGCAGCCGCGCATTGTTGTGATGGCCGAAGCTCTCGTACTCGTTCGAAAACGGATCGGGGATCGCGGTGAGCGGCGAGCCGAAACTGCGCACCTTGTCGCCGATGTAGCGCGCCATCATGTCCTTGTTCGGCACGTTGTCGGGCACCTTGCGGAGCCCGTCCATGTCGTCCGAGAACGCGAACAGCCGCGTCGGGATATCGGGACGGAGGCGCTGGAACGCCCGGCGCACCATCGTCGTGCGGACGACCTCGCCGAACGTGCCGATATGCGGCAGGCCCGAGGGGCCGTAGCCGGTTTCGAACAGCACGTAGCCCTTGGCGGGCGGCTGGCCCTTCAGGCGCGCGATCAGCTTGCGCGCCTCCTCGAACGGCCAGGCGCGGCCCTGAAGCAGCAATTCTCGCGGAAAATCGGGGGTTTCGCTCATGACCGGGGCAAGCTAGGGGCGGCGCGGCGCGCCGTCAACCCGCGGCGTACCGGGCGGACGTTCACGCGCTCTTCATTCGACGCGGGCCGTCCGGCAGCGGATTATCGCCTCCCTGACCAGCAGGGAGGCGGATCATGT
>CAZUYG010000082.1:0-9188 GCA_964624265.1 uncultured Candidatus Odyssella sp. | reverse complement strand
GCGGCTGGAGCTCGCGCGGCGGCCGGATGTGCTGGTGTACGGCGAAGATTGCGGTGGCTCCGGCGGCATTTTTGGCGCCACGCGCAATCTGCAGCGCGAATTCGGCGAGGCGCGCGTGTTCGACACGCCGATCGCCGAGGCGGCGATCCTCGGCTCGGCCGTCGGCGCGGCGATGAGCGGCATGCGCCCCGTCGTCGAGATCATGTGGGGCGATTTCATGCTGGTCGCGCTCGACCAGATCATCAACCAGGCCGCCAACATCCGCTACGTGACGCGCGGCGAGGCGACGGCGCCGATGGTCGTGCGCACGCAGCAGGGCGCCACGCCCGGTTCGTGCGCGCAGCATTCGCAGTGCCTCGAGGCGCTGCTGTTCCACATTCCGGGCATCAAGCTCGGCCTGCCCGCGAACGCGCAGGATGCGCACGACATGCTGCGCGCGGCGATCGCCGATCCAGACCCCGTCGTCATCATCGAGGCGCGCGCGCTCTATCAGAAGAAGATGGATGTGCGCCTCGGCGGCGGCATCGAAGCGGCCGCCGGCGCGCGCTGGCGCCGCGAGGGCCGCGACGCTTCGATCGTCGCCTGGGGCACCGCCGTCGATCTCGCGCTCGAAGCGGCTTCGGCGCTCGCCACCGAGGGAATCGAAGCCGGCGTGCTCGATCTCCGCTGGCTCGCGCCGCTCGACTGGGCCGCGCTCGATGCGGCGGTCGAAGCCGGAAGCGGGCGCGTCGCCGTCGTGCACGAGGCCAACGTCACCGGCGGCGTCGGCGCCGAAATCGCGGCTTCGCTGGCCGAGCGCCACGGCCGCCGGCTGGCGAAGCCCGTCGCGCGCGTCGGCGCCGCCAATTCGCGCATGCCGTCGGCACCGATCTTGCAAGCAGAAATCCTGCCGAGCGCGGCGCGCGTCGCCGCCGCGATCCGCGCTCTGGTCGAAGCCTAGCCGCAGGGAACCGCCGCACCGAGGGAGAAGGACAGTGGGTATTCAGACGCGCAAGCTGGTCCGCAACAAGCCCATTCCCGCCGAGGGCGAAGACGGGCTGTTCCGCCAGTCGTGGTATCCGATCTGCCTCTCGGCGGACGTGGCCAAGGGCCAGGTCGTCGGCCGCACCTTCCTCGACGGCAAGATCGTCGTCTTCCGCGGCGAGGATGGCATCGCGAACGTGATGAGCGCCTACTGCCCGCATGTCGGCGCCGATCTCTCGGTCGGCCGCGTCGCCGGCAACAACGTGCAATGCGCGTTCCACCATTGGGAATACGACGGCAGCGGCCAGTGCGTGAAAACCGGCATCGGCGATCCGCCGCCGAAGGCCGCCTGCCTGTTCAAATTCCCGAGCGTCGAGCGCTGGGGCATCATCTGGGCCTTCAACGGCGAAACCCCGCTCTTCGAACTGCCGCATCTCGGCTACGAAGAGAGCGAAATGATCTGGGGCAATTATTCGCTGACGGAGCCGCTCAAATGCGATCCGTGGGTGTTCGCGGCCAACACGCCCGACATGCAGCACCTGAAGGCCGTGCACGGCGTGAAGTTCGACACCGACGATCCCCACGACATCATCGAGTGGGAGGAATACGGCCTGCGCTATCCGGTGAAGGCGACGCACCAGGGCGGCATCAAGCTCGAATGGATGCTCGGCCTGCGCGGCACCGGCTTTTTCTGGCGCACCGGCACCTATGACAATTTCTGGTGCGCGGCCGTCACCGGCTTCGGCATTCCCTATCCCGGCGCGCACACGGTGTACGGCGCCTACCTTGTCTTGCGCGGCCCCGGCGAGGAGCAGCGGCTCAAGACGATGAAGGCGATCTCCGAGCGCACGATCGGGGAGGACAAGGACATCCTCAACACGATCCACTACCGCCACGGCATCCTCAGCGCCGGCGACCGCTCGCTTGCGAAATATCTCGAAATCGTGCGCAACTTTCCGCGCGCGCACCCCTCGGCGCCCTACATCCGCTGAGCCGACGCGTTCAACGCTTCAACGAGGAAAAAGGACTCATGAAAATCCACAACCCGCCGGAACTCGGTACGCCGCCCACCTACAGCAACGGCATCGAGGTGCCGGCGACGGCGCGCACGCTCTACATCGCCGGCCAGGTCGGCTGGGACAAGGACTACAAGGCCGTTCCCGGCGGCGTCGTCGCGCAGACGCAGGCCGCATTCGCGAACCTCCGCGCGGTCCTGAAATCGGCGGGCATGGACCTCTCGAACGTCGTCAAGACGACGGTGTTCCTCGTCAACCCCGACGACTACGCCGCGTTCGCGAAGACGCGCACCGAAATCCTCGGCAGCGTGAAACCGGCCTCCACGCTGGTGTTCATCAAGCAATTGGTGAAGCCGGATCTGCTGGTCGAGGTCGAGGCGGTCGCCGTCGCCGGGTAAGCCGCGGCGCGGGCGCCGCATTGCAGTTCGAGCTCATTTCGTGGGGAGTCTGGTCATGACGTGCAAACTGAAGAGCTTCAAAGCGGCGGCGCTCGTCGCGGGCGCGCTGGTCGCCGTGGCCGCCGGGCCGCTGCGTGCCGAAACCACCGTGACCTTCGCCGGCTGGGGCGGCGTGACGCAGGATGCCGTGCTCGGCAAACTGTTCGCCGGCGCCGACAAGCTCGGCATCAAGATCCGCGGCGAACGCTCGGGCGCATGGCCGGGCATCAAGGCGCATCTGATGTCGGGCGCGCCGGGCTGGGACATGACCGAGATCGGCTTCGCGCGCTGCGAACAGGCGGCGCAGGCGAACACGCTGCTGCCGATCGACTACGGCATCGTCGACAAGTCGAAGATGCCGGCCAATCTTGCGCTGCCCACCTATGTCGGCGTGTTCACGTTCTCCTACGGCATCGCCTACCAGAAGAAAAAATACGGCGAGAACGGCCCGAAAAGCTGGGCCGATTTCTACGACGTCAAGAAATTCCCGGGCCGCCGCAGCATGATCGGCGAGGGCCTCTATGCGTTCGAATCGGCGCTCGTCGCCGACGGCGTGCCGCTGGCCGACGTCTACAAGGTGCTGAAGGCGCCGGGCGGCGTCGACCGCGCGTTCAAGAAGCTCGAGGAGATCAAGCCGCACGTCGCGGTGTGGTGGCGCTCGACCGGCCAGGCGATGCAGCTGATGCGCGACGGCGAAGTCGACATGGCGATCTTCCCGAACGGCCGCGCGCTCGCGCTGGTCAAGGACGGCATCCAGATCGGCTTCGAATGGAACCAGGCGTTCATCGACGTCGAATGCCTGATGCTGCCGAAGAACGCCCCGAACGCGAAAGCGGCCTTCCAGCTCATCAACCTCGCGCTGGATCCCAAGAACCAGGCGGCATTCGCCGCCGCGATCGCCTACGGCCCGGTGAACCCCAAGGCCTACGAAACCGGCATCCTCAAGGCCGACGAGATCGCCTGGCTGCCCACCGCGCCGCAGAACATCGGCAAGCAGGCCTACGCGGATCAAACCTGGTATGCCTCCAAGGAGGCGGAAGAAGCGTATCTGCGCTTCTCGAAGTTCCTGCAGAAGCAATGAAGGCCGAGGTGCTGCGCGAGGCGCTCGCCGACGGCGGCTTCGCGGTGGCGCGCGCGACGACGGCGGCACAAACCGGCGAGGCGGCGCAGCGCGCCGCCTCGCTCGGCATCTCGGTGCGCGGCGTCAGCAAGAGCTACGGTACGGCGGTGGCGCTGGCCGACGTGTCGCTCGAAGTGGCGGCCGGCGAATTCGTCACGCTGCTCGGCCCGTCGGGCTCGGGCAAGACGACGCTGCTCAACATCATCGCCGGCTTCGTCCGGCTCGATCGCGGGCAGATCTTCTTCGGCGCCGACGACATCACGCTGCTGCCGGTGAACCGCCGCGGCCTCGGCATGGTGTTCCAGAACTACGCGCTGTTTCCGCACATGACGGTGGCGGAAAACGTGGCCTTCCCGCTCAAGGTGCGGCGGCTGGGCCGCGCGGAAATCGCCGAGCGCGTGCGCCGCGTCCTCGACCTCGTGCAGCTCGGGCCGCTCGCCGGCCGCAACGTCGCCGCGCTCTCGGGCGGCCAGCGCCAGCGCGTGGCGCTGGCGCGCGCGGTCGTGTTCTCGCCGAAGATCGTGCTGATGGACGAGCCGCTCTCGGCGCTCGACAAGAATCTCCGCGAGCAGATGCAGGTGGAGATCCGGCACCTGCACGAGAAGATCGGCGCCACCACGATCTACGTCACGCACGACCAGCGCGAGGCGCTGACGATGAGCGACCGCATCGCGGTGATGAACCACGGCCGCATCGTCCAGCTCGGCACGCCGTCCGAAATCTACGAGCATCCGCGCACCGCGTTCGTCGCCGGCTTCATCGGCGAGACCACGCTGGTTCCGGTCGAGCGCTGCGCCGGCGGCGTGCGCCTCGCCGACGGCACGGTGCTGGCGGCGCCCGCGCCGCTCCCCGCGCAAGGCGCGCTGCAGCTCGTCTTGCGCTCCGAGCGCGTTCTGCTCGCCGACGAATGCGGCCCCGACGCATGCCGCATGACCATTGCGGTGCGCGACGCGATCTATCAGGGCGACAGCGTGCTGGTGATCGCCGAGCTGAGCGGCGGCCAGCAGCTGTCGATCCGCCGTCCGCTGCGCGGCGCCGCCCGCGCGGCCATGCCGCGCGCCGGCGATCGCATCGTCGTCGGCCTCGATCCCGCTTCGATCGTCGTCGTCTCTGACGTCTGAGGAGAACCGCCATGCCCGACGCCATCGCCGAGCCGCGCATTCAGCAGGGCCGTGCCGTCCTGTCCGAGGGCGAGGGCGGGCTCTTCACCCAATCCTGGTTTCCGGTGGCGCTGTCGAGCGAAGTGCCGGCGGGGACGGTCATCGGCCGGGAATTCCTCGACGGCAAGATCGCGATCTTCCGCGGGCCCGACGGGGCCGCCTGCGTGATGAGCGCCTATTGCCCGCATGTCGGCGCGGATCTCTCGATCGGCCGCGTCGTCGATGGCCGCATCCAGTGCGCCTTCCATCGCTGGGAGTACGACCACACCGGCCAGTGCGTGAAGACCGGAATCGGCGATCCGCCGCCCAAGGCCGCCTGCCTGTTCAAGTTTCCCGCCGCCGAGCGCTTCGGCTTCATCTGGGCGTTCAACGGCGAAACGCCGCTGTTCGACCTGCCGCAGCTTCCCTATCCCGACGACCGGCTGCTGACGAACTGCTACAAGCTCGAATTTCCGCTCAACTGCGATCCCTGGGTGTTCGCGGCCAACACGCCGGACATGCAGCACCTCAAGGTCGTGCACAAGATGCAGTTCGGCGTCGACGATCCCCACGCGCTGGTGCGCTGGCACGATTTCGGCATGGAATTCGACTACATGGCCACGCACCAGGGCGGCGTGCCGATGAAGAACACGGCCGGCATCCGCGGCACGAGCGCGTTCTATCGCTGGGGGCAATACGGCGCGTATTGGCGCGCCGGCGTCACCGGCTTCGGCCTGCCGCGCCCGGGCTGGCACGAGGTCTATTCGTTCCAGGCCGTGCTCGCGGGGCCGGACGCGCGCGCGAATCTCGACGACGTGATCCGCGTCAGCCGCCGCACCGTCGGCGAAGACAAGGACATCCTCAACACCGTGCACTACCGCCAGGGCACGCTGACCGCCGGCGATCTCACGCTCGCGCGCTTCCTGAACTATCTCCGGCGCTTCCCGCGCGCGCATCCCTCGGCGCCGTTCATCAACTGATGAAGCGGGCATGAAATCGGCCATGGCCCTGGCGGCGGCGCAGTCCGGCGCGATCGCGCCGGCGGTGCGGCGCGACATCGGGCGCGAACGCCGCCGCTTCCTGGCGCTCGCGTCGCCTTCGGCGGCGGTGATGACGCTGCTGCTGCTGCTGCCGATGCTGTGGATCGTCGTGCAATCGCTGCTCGACCGCGAGGGCAATTTCGGGATTTCGAACTACACGCGCCTGTTCGCCGACGCGGCCTATGCCGACAGCTTCTGGCTCACGATCCGCATCGCCGCCATCGTCACGGTCATCTGCGCCGTGTTCGGCTACGCGCTGAGCTACGCGATGACCTTGATGCCGCGCTGGGCGGCCGGCCTTTGCCTCCTGCTCGTGGCGCTGCCGTTCTGGACGAGCACGCTCGTCCGCACCTATGCGTGGCTCGTCCTGCTGCAGCATCGCGGCGTCGTCAACACCACGCTGCTGAACATCGGCGCCATCACCGAGCCGCTTGCGCTCGTGCACAACGAGGTCGGCACGATCGTCGGCATGGTTCATCTCATGCTGCCGTTCATGGTGTTCCCGCTCTATGCGGGCCTCAAGCGCATCGACGCCGACTACATGAAGGCGGCGATGGGCCTCGGCGCGGGGCCGCTCTATGCGTTCCGGCGGGTCTATCTTCCGCAGTCGATGCCCGGCCTCACCGCCGGCGCCGTGCTGGTGTTCGTGGTCAGCCTCGGCTTCTACATCACGCCGGCGATTCTCGGCGGCGGCCGCACGATCGTCATGGCGCTCGCCATCGAGCGCGACGTGAATCTCAACTTCAACTGGGGCCCGGCCAGCGCGGCCGCGTTCCTGTTCGTGGCCGCCGTGCTGGCGATCTTCGCGTTCATCGCGCGCTTCGTCTCGATCGAGCGCGTGTTCAACCGCTGAGGGCCGCATGGAACTCCTCGTTCCCCATCGCCGGCGGCTCTGGCTCTATCTCGTGGCGGCGCTCGTCCTGATCTTCCTCGTGCTGCCCGTGCTCGTCGTCATTCCGATGTCGTTCTCGGGCTCGCGCTATCTCGATTTTCCGCCGTCGAGCCTGTCGCTGCGCTGGTACGACCGCTTTCTGTCCGAAGCGGCGTGGTATGCGTCGATGATCGTGAGCCTGAAGCTCGCCTTCGCCACCGCCGTGGTCGCCACGCCGCTCGGCATCGCGGCCGCCTATGCCATCCACGTCGCCGACCATCCGTGGTTCCGCCGTCTGCACACCTATCTGCTGCTGCCGCTGATGATCCCGCACATCATTATCGCCATCGGCATCTTCTACGCCTTCGCCAAGCTCGGCCTGCTCGGCTCGTTCTGGGGCCTTTTGTTCGCGCATGTCATGCTGGCGCTGCCGTTCGTGCTGGTGACCGGCCTCGCCGGCCTGCGCGCGTTCGACATGAGCCAGGAGCAGGTGGCCCGCAGCCTCGGCTGCTCGCGCCTGCGCGCGTTCTGGAGCGTGACGCTGCCGCAGATCCGGGGCAGCGTGATGTCGGGCGCCATCTTCGCGTTCGTCACCTCGCTCGACGAGGTCGTCGTGGCGCTGTTCGTCTCCTCGGGCCAGAATACGACCATCACGAAGGTGATGTTCTCGTCGCTGCGCGACGAAATCGATCCGACGATCGCCGCGGTCAGCTCGCTGCTGATCGTCGGCAGCGTCCTCGTCGCCGGGCTCGCCATGGCGTCGGCGCGCCTCGGTTATCAGCGGCGCGCGCGCTAGGCGCGGCGGCCGTGTCGCGGGAAGGAAACGCAATGCCGACGACTCTGCCGGCCGGTAACGGGAAAGAGGAAGCCTCGCCGCAGCGGGGCGAGGCGTCGCGCGAGCCGCGCGTCCAGTCCGTGGCCAAGGCGGCGTCCATTCTCTTCGCGGTGGCGCGCAGCGCCAACGGGCTGAAAGCGCTCGAAATCGCCGCGCAGCTCGGGCTGGCGCGCCAGGCGACCTACCATCTGCTGCACACGCTGGTGACGCTCGGCATGCTCACCAAGGGCACCGAGAATCGCTACGTTCTGGGGCTGCGCATCGGCGCCTTGGTCGAGGCGTTTTCGCGCCATCTGGCGCCGCCCGAGCGGCTGCTGCCCTATGTCCGGCTCGTCGCCCAGGAAACCGGCGAGACCGCCTACGCCTCGGGCTGGTGGGACGGCGAGATCACGGCGCTGGCCGTGGCGCGCGGGCGCAACGCGATCCAGACCGCGGAGGTGGCGCTCGGCAGCTATCACGACGCGCACGCGCGCGCGACCGGCAAGATGCTGCTGGCGCTCGCCGATCCGGCGGCGCGCGATCGGTATCTCGAATCCCACGCGTTGAACCGCCGCACGCGCTACACGATCACCGACATCGACGCCCTGCGGGCCGAGCTCGAGGCCGTTGCCAAGCGCGGCTACGCGTTCGATCAGGAAGAATATGCCGAGGGCGTGTGCTGCCTCGCCGTTCCGGTCAGCAACGGCACCGTGCCTTACGCGGTCGGCATCTCGGCGCCGTCCAATCGCTTCGCAACCGAGAAGAACCGCTACCTCGCCACGATCCGCCGCATCGTCGGCGGGGGCGGAGAGCCTTAGGCCCGTTTCGGCCGCCCGCACTTTGAAGACGCAAGAGCCGCCCGCGCCCCTTCCGGAAGCCGGGGCTGCCCCGCGCAGAAGCGAATTCCTCTTGGCGCGCTTTCTGCTAAGACCGGGGCTGGTTTTCGATCATCCAGGAGGAGGGAGCCGTGTCGGGTAGCTTCATCACGGTCGCCGCGGGCGACGGCGGTTCGTTCAAGGCCTATGTCGCCAAGCCGGCCAAGGGCAGCGGGCCGGGGCTCGTGCTGTGCCAGGAGATCTTCGGCGTCAACAAGCACATCCGCGATCTCGCCGATCTCTATGCCGAGGAGGGCTACGTCGTCATCGCGCCCGATCTGTTCTGGCGCCTGAAGCCCGGCATCGAGCTGGCCGGCACCGACGCCGATCTGCCCGAAGCGTTCGGCTACTATCAGAAATTCGACGCGGCCAAGAGCATCGAAGACATCGCGGCGTCGGTGAAGGCGCTGCGCGCGATCCCCGAATGCAAGGGCAAGGTCGGCGCCATCGGCTTCTGCCTCGGCGGCAAGCTCGCCTATCTCGCCGCGGCGCGCGCCGGCGTGGATTGCGCGGTCTCGTATTACGGCGTCGGCATCGAAGCCGATCTCGCCCTCGCCAAGACCATCAAGGTGCCGATGGTCCTGCACTTCGCCGGCGAGGACAAGTTCGTGCCGGCGGCGGCGGTGGAGCAGATCAGGGCCGCGTTCGCCGGCCGCGACGAGGTGGAGATCTACGTCTATCCGGGCGTGGACCATGCGTTCAACAATCCCGGCCGCGCCTCCTACAACAAGCCGGCCGCGATGATGGCGCATTCGCGCTCGATGGCCATGTTCCGCCGCGTGATGGGCCCGCACTACGACCTGAGCGCGCTCTGGGACAAGCACTGCGAATACGAATTCGCGGAGCGCAACGTGCCGAAGACGATGGCGACGATGATCGCCGAGCCCTACGTCAACCACATCCCGACGATGAC
>CAZUYG010000081.1:0-9386 GCA_964624265.1 uncultured Candidatus Odyssella sp. | reverse complement strand
AAGCTCTCGATGCAGTCCCCGCGGTCCGCGCGGTGATGGTCGCCTATGCGGGCGCGGTCGAGGCGTGGATCCGGAGCAAGACCGGCGGCTGAACCGCGCTATGCCGCGGCCAGGAACGCGCGATAGTCCGCGGCCACGCCCCGCGCGGCGGCTTCGAGCAGGGCCGCGCCGTCGGCCGCCGTCGCGCGTGACGGGTCCGACCGCACCCGGCCATCGGGGTAGCGCTGCCGATGATCGCCGGCGTCGAAATAGGGATCGCCGCCGTGCTGGATCAGCGCGCTCTCGGGTGCCGCCGGCGGCGCGGGCCCGAAGGCGGCGGGCCGCACGCGATCGGGATAAAGCGCGGCCGTAATCGCGATTTCGCTCGGGGTCGCATGAAAGCCCTCCGCCGCGGCATAGAGCTTCTTGCGCAGCGCGTCCGCCGGAGCCACGTCCCACCAGTTCACGAGGCGGAGATAGAGCGGCCGGTCGCGCTCGGCCGGGTGAAGGCTGCGCGCCGCATAGATCTCCTGAAACGCGCTCCGGATCGGCGCGATGTTGCCGCCGTGTCCGTTGACGAAATAGACGCGCTCGAAGCCGGCGCGCGCCAGCGACGAAACATAGTCGACGACGAGGGCGATCAACGTGGTCGGGCGAAGCGTGAGCGTGCCGGGGAAGCCGAGATTGAATTGCGCCATCCCGAGCGCGATCGGCGGACCCATCAGCGCGCCGGCCGCTTCGGCGGCGCGGCGCGCGACGGCTTCGGCGCAAAGCGCATCGGTGCCGAGCAGGCCGGCAGTCCCGTGCTGCTCCACCGAGCCCGACGGCACGATGATGCCCTTCGACTCGGCAAGATAAGCCTCGATCTCGGGCCACGTGCGGAGGAGGAGTTCGGGCGGCGCGGCGCTGCTCATGCGGCAAGCTTGGCGCAGCGCGCGCGCCGGGCGCAATGGCCTTGTGCGTCGCGATCAGCCGTAGGCGCGCACTTCTATGCGGCCGCCACCCGCGGCACTGGCGGCCTCGAGCGCGTCCTCCGCCTGTTTCACGAGTTCCGCGCCGGTCGTCGGCTGCGCCGCGGGATCGCAGGCGACGGCGCCGATCGAGCAGCCGATGAGCGCGCGTTCCATGTCGATGGCGAACGGTCGGCCGAGCGCCGACTGCACGCGCTCGCCGATCTCGCGCGCGAGCCGCGTGCCGCTGCCCGGAATGAGGATGCCGAACGAATCGCCGCCCATGCGCGCGACGAGGTCGGAGGGTCTGAGGATGCCGAGCAGGCGCTGCGCCGCATAGCGCAGCACGTCGTCGCCGGCCGCCTGTCCGAGCTTTTCGTTCACCGCACCGAAATCGTCGAGGTCGATGGTCAGAAGGATCAGCGGCTTGCGCGCGGCCAGCGCCGAATCGATCGCCGTGAAGAAGGACTTGCGGTTCAGGGCGCCGGTCAGCGCGTCGTGGTCCGCTTCGAACGAGAGGCGCCACTCCGCGCGGCGGCGGCGGCGGTCGATGCGGTCGATTTCCGAAAGCGCGTAGATCAGCAGGCCCGCGCTGACCGCGATGCCGGTGCCGAGATAGAGCGAAAGGCTCGTTTCGTAGGGCAGCACGCCCCAGCGCTGCGCGGCGAGAAAGATCCAGTCGAGCAGGAACGGAATCGCGATCGCCGCCGGCAAGACGACGCGCGCGAGCATGCCCGCGGTGCGGCGATTGACGAGCACGCTCACGATGCCGAGGCGCGGATCGCGGCCGAGCAGCGCCGCCGCGAGCGCCACGATCGCGAGCGCCGCCGGCGCCGGCCTGGTGCCGGTGAGCGCCGAGCGCCCGTAGACGAGCCCGATCATGGCGATCAGCGGGGGAACGAGCACGATCAGCGCCACGATCTGCGCCGGCTGAACGAGGCCGCGCATGCGCAGCGCTTGCGCGCTGGCGAGCGCGATCAGGCAGAGCGCCGTCGAAGCGCCGAAGACGTTGCGCTTGCCCTCGGCCAGGTCGGCGGCCACCGTCGCCGGAAAGAAGAAGCTCGAGGCGTTGATGGCGCCGCCGAGCGCGCGGTCGGCGAGCACCATCAGCGATACGAGAACGATGAACGCGGAGGCGCCGATCTGCCAGCGCTGCGCGGTGCGCGTCTCGAGGGGCAGGGCGGTCAGCGCCGCGAGCAGCAGGACCGCGGCGGCGAGCGGGTTGATCGAAGCACCGAACGGCCCGATGCGGCGCAGGAACTCGATGTCGGACGCATAGCCGACGAGCGCCGCGACGGCGAGCAGGAGCGCGATCGTCGCGGCCGCCGCCGGAAACAGCGGCAGGCGCCGGTTCGGCGCGGGCGGCGGCGCCGTGCGAACGGCCGCAGCGTGCGTGGACATTCTGGCGCTTTCTTCTCGTTGCCCGGCAAGGCGGCCACCCCTACGGCCCGGCCGCCTTCGCCGGCGCCGACTTCACGCGAGAAGCCCTTAAAAACCGGTTAGCCCGCGTCGGGCACGAACACCGGGATGCCTTTCGCAAAACGCGCGAGCGCCACGGCGGCGCCGAGGCGCGGCGGCGGATCGAACGGCACGATGCGGCCGATCACGCGCCGCGCGCTTTCGCCGTGGCCGGGCGCGAGATCGACGATGGCGACGGCATAGAGCGGTTCGTCCGCGAACGCGGCCGGCGCCTTGCGGATCACGGTGAAGCTGACCAGCGTGCCGCGCGCGCCATGCTGAAGCGGCGTTTCAGGCATCGGCGCGCTTCAGGATCGAGACGGTGCAGACGACTCCGGCGCCGCCGAGATTGTGCGTCATGCCGATCGCTGCGTCCTTCACCGGATTGGCGTGCTCACCGCGCAACTGGCGCACCGCTTCGTAGAGCTGCCCGACACCGGTGGCGCCGACCGGATGGCCCTTCGCGAGCAGGCCGCCCGAGACGTTGATCGGCATGTCGCCGTCTGGCCGCGTGCGGCCCTCGCGCGTCCACGCGCCGGCCTGCGCGCGCGGCACCACGCCGAGGTCTTCGGCATCGAGGATCTCGGTCAGCGAGAAGCAATCGTGCAGCTCGACGAAATCGATGTCCGACGGCGCGAGGCCGGAGACGCGGTACGCCTGGCGCGCGGCTTCGACGGTCGCCTCGAAGCTGAGCAGGTTCCTGATGCTGGCGACGTCCGGGGCGCCGCGCGTCTGCACCGTGGCGGCGATGCGCACCGGCGGCTTCGCCCCCGCGCGCGAAATCCGTTCTTTCACCGCGTCGTCGGCGGCAATCACGATCGCGGCGGCGCCGTCGCTGATCGGGCAGCAATCGTAGAGGCGCAGCGGATCGGCGACGAGCGGCGAATGCTCGACCGTCTCGGCGCTCACGTCTTCGCCCATCTGCGCCAGCGGATTCCTGAGGCCGTTCGCCTTGTTCTTGCGCGTGACGGCGGTGAGGTTCGCGCGCCAATCCGCGTGCGCGGCGCCATAGACGCGCGCGGCCATGCCGAAATAGCCGGGGAACGAAAGCCCGGTCGGCCCATCGCGCTGCTGATCCATCGCGCAGTTGAGCGCCTCGGTGACGCGCGCGGTGCCGGCATGCGACATCTTCTCGACGCCGGCCGCGATGGCGATGTCGCAGAGGCCGGATGCCACGCTCATCCACGCCTGGCGGAAAGCGATCCCGCCCGAGGCGCAGGCCCCTTCCACCTTCGAGCACGGCGCCGAGAGCGGCAGGCCGAGCCGATGCCCGACGAGGCCTGCCAGCACTTCCTGTCCCGAAAGCACGCCGCCGATGAAATTGCCGAGATAGAGCGCGCCCACGTCCGGAGCGCCGACGCCGGCATCGGCCAAGGCATCGCGGCAGGCCGTGGCGGCGAGGGCGTCGAGCGGCGTTTCCTTGTGCCGGCCGAAGCGGGTCGAGCCGATGCCGATGATGGAGACGGGGCGCATTTCGCTGTTCCTTATTCCCGCATTTTGGATTCAGATCGGCGCATGGCGAAGGTGACATTCAGGACGCGGCGCGGCGGCATTATCGCGATCGGCGCCATCGTGCTGGGCGGCATCGCGATGGCCGCCGGCGTACCGCTCTACTATCGCCTTTCCGGCGCGCCGTCGCCCGCCGTCCGCGTCGAGCAGATCCAGAGCGAAATCCTGCCGCTGTTCGCAGGCGTGCCGTTGCCGCCCGGCGCGGAGCCGCGCGGCGATCTCATGGAGGGATTCACACACCGGCGCGGCGTTACCGTGTGGGTCGAGCGCGAATACACCGTCTCCGGCAGTTTCGCCGAAGCGCTCGCATGGTACGAGCCGCGGCTCGCGGCGCAGGGCTGGAAGCCCTACGAGCGCGCGAACTGGCGCAACTTCGCCGCGAGCTTCTGCCGCGCGCCCTCCTGGGTGTTGGAACTCGCCGATCGCGGCGATTTCTCCCGTTCCCGCCCGCCGCACCACCGCCTGAAGCTTCGCCTCAACTGGTACGGCGGCGTGACGGAGCGCGACTGCGCGCCGTCCTAGCGCGGGGCCACACAATCCTGTCGTCCCCGCGAAAGCGGGGACCCATGTCTCCAGCGGCATCTGCTGGCAGTAGATGCGCGTTGCGCGGGTACGCAGCTTGGATCCCCGCTTGCGCGGGGATGACAAGACCGGATGCGTGATGGCCATGATGATCACGCCGGTTCCTTCTTCGCCCATTCGCGCAGTTCGGTCTTGAGCACTTTGCCGTAGTTGTTTTTCGGCAGCGCCTCGACGAAGCGGTAGCCCTTGGGGCGCTTGAAACGCGCGATGTTGTCGAGGCAGAGCTGGTCGAGCGTCTTTTCGTCGAGCTGCGTGCCGGGCTTGGCGACCACGTAGGCCAGCACTTCCTCGCCCCAATCGGGATGCGGGCGGCCGATCACCGAGCATTCGAGCACGGAAGGGTGCTTCAGCAGCACCTCCTCGATCTCGCGCGGATAGATGTTGGAGCCGCCCGAGATGATCATGTCCTTCGAGCGGTCCTTGAGCGTCAGGAAGCCGTCCTCGTCGAAGCTGCCCATATCGCCGGTGTGCAGCCAGCCGCCCTTCAGCGCTTTGGCCGTGGCGTCCGGATTGTTCCAATAGCCTTTCATCACCACGTCGCCGCGGCACACGATCTCGCCGATCTCGCCCGGCGGCAGTTCGCGGTCCTCGGCGTCGAACACCTTCACTTCCACGTCGGTGCGGGCGACGCCGGCCGAGCCGAGCCGTTCGAGATAGCGCGGGTGCTGCTTTTCCAGGTGCTGCTCGCGCGAAAGGCCGGTGATCGTCATCGGCGCCTCGCCCTGGCCGTAGATCTGCACGAATTTCGGCCCGAGCCGCTCGAGGCCCTTCACGAGGTCTTCGACATACATCGGCCCGCCGCCATAGACGATCGTCTTCAGATTCGCGAGGTCGAGCCGGTCGAGCGCCGGGCTTTGCAGCAGCCGCACGACCATGGTGGGCGCGAAAAAGAAGGTTGCGCCGGGGAGGCCGTTGACCAGATCGACGGTTTCGGCCGGGTCGAAATGGCCGCTTTCCGGCGTCACCTGGCAGGCGCCGCGCGCCACGTGCGGAATGCCGTAGATCCCCGAGCCGTGCGACATCGGCGCCGAATGGATGATGCAGTCCGACGCCGCGATCGTATCCACGTCGGCGAAATAGTTCATGGTCATCGCGACGAGATTGCGGTGCGTGAGCGTGGCACCCTTGGGGCGCCCCGTCGTGCCGCTGGTGTAGAACAGCCAGGCCGGATCCTCCGGTGACACTTCGGCCATCGGGAACGACTCTCCGTCGAGCAATTTCGGCCAGTCCGGCGACGACACCGAAATCACGTGCCGCAAATCCGGCACCTCGCGCTCGATGCCGGCGAGCGCCGTTTCCATCGCCGCGTTCACGAACAGCGCCCTGGCACCCGAATTCTCGAGGATGAACTGGAACTCCTTGCGATGCAGCTTCGCATTGGCCGGCACCGCGCAAAGGCCCGCCTGCCACAGCGCGTATTTCACGATCATGTATTCGGGACAGTTCGTCATCACGATCGCCGCACGGTCTCCCGGCGCAAGGCCGAGCCGCTTGCGCAGATGCCCCGCAAGGATCGCGGTCTGCCGCGCGAGCATCCGGTAGGTGGCCACCGTGCGCGTGCCGAAGGCGAGGGCCGGGCGTTCCGGCCAAAGCAGGGCGCTGCGGTGCAGGAAGGCGGCGACGTTCAAGGCGTGTCCTCCGGCTCTTGTTCGTGCGTTCGGCGCCGATTATGCGGGCCGATGCGCGCCGTGCAATGCATGGCTGGTCCGCCACAAACCGGAAAACGGGCGTCAGCATGCCGGTTGTGGGGCCGGGCGGCGACAGCGCAGCGGTCTGCACGCATCGCCGCGGGGCGATAACCGTGCTATCACGCCGGCTCGTCAAGGGCGGTGCGAAGATCGCATGCGGTGGATTGCCTTTTTCGTCGCGCTGTTGCTGTTCGCGCCGCCCGGCGCCGCGGAGACCGGCGCGCGCATGTTTCGCATCGCGCATGTCGCGACGTCGAAGATATCGATGGAAGAGACGCGCCGGACCACGTTTCCGGAACTGGCCAAGCTGGGGTTCGAAGAGGGCCGCAATCTTGTCATCAGCGAATGGCGGGCCGATTCCGCGGCGTTGCCGGCCCTGATGGCGGAAATGCTGCGGTCGCGGCCCGACGCGATCGTCGCGATCGGCCCCGATGCGGTGCGCGCTGCCGCCGCCGCGACGAAGACGGTGCCGATCATTTCGTTCGGTCCCGACATCGTTTCCCTCGGCATGGCCGCAAGCCAGACGCGGCCCGGCGGAAACGTGACCGGCGTCGTGATTCTCGCGGCGCAGCTCGATGCCAAGCGGCTCGAACTGCTGACGCAGGCTTTGCCTGCGGCGCGGCGCTTTTCCGTCCTGTTGATGACCACGACGCCGCAGCGCGATGCCAGCGAGCAGGCCCTGCGCGCCTTCGCGGCCGATTCCAAACGCACGCTGCACGTGTTCGACGCCGGCCACGCCGCGGAATATGCGCCGGCCTTCGCCAGAATTCGGGCCGCCGGAAGCGACGCCGTCGTGATCGGCGCCAACGTGACCTTCTATCGCGACGGCGCAAGGCTGGCGGCATTGGCGCTCGAATCCGGCCTGCCCAGCATCTGCGAATGGGCAGACATGGCGGCGATGGGCTGCATGATCGGCTATGGCCCGAACCGCACGGAGATGCGGCGGCGGCTGGCCTACTACGCCGCCCGAATCTTCGCCGGCACGCCGGCAGGCGAGCTGCCGGTGGAGCTGCCGACGCATTTCGAGTTGGCGCTCAATCTCAAGGTCGCGCGCACGCTCGGCGTCGCGATCGCCGCCGACGTGCAGGCCCGCGCCGACAGCGTGATCGAGTAGCTGCTACCGCGCGTCGTGGAAGATCAGCCCGAGCGTGAAGCGCTCGCCGCTTCTCAGGCGGCTTACGCCGTGACGCATCTTCACGCGATAGGGGCCGCGCTTGCCCTGCACCGGCCGCTCGTTCACCGCGAAGATCACCGCCTCGCCTTGCCGCAGCGGCACCACTTCGGGGCGCGATTGCATGCGCGGCCGCTGCTCGACGAGGACGAATTCGCCGCCCTCGAAGTCCTCGCCCGGCGCCGAAAGCAGGACAGTTGCCTGAAGCGGGAAGGCGAGCTGTCCGTAGATGTCCTGGTGCAGGCAGTTGTAGTCGCCGGCGCCGTAGCGCAGCAGCAGCGGCGTGGGCCGCGTCTGACCGGCGGCGTGGCAGCTCGCGAGGTATTCGTCGAGCTTATCCGGCAGATCGGTCTTGCGCCCCATCACCGACGACCAACGCCGCGCCACCGGCGCGAGCCGCGCATAGAGCGCCGCGCGCAGCGCGGCCACGAGCGGCGGCAGCGGATAGGAGAAATACCGATACTCGCCCTGGCCGAAGCCGTGCCGCGCCATCACGACCCGGCTGCGGAAGCCGGAATCGGCGGCGTAGAGCGAGGCCAGTGCGCGGCATTCCGGGGGCGAGAATAGTGGGGCCGTGGTGGCATGACCGCGTCTCTCGATCTCGGTGTCGAGGTGCGCCCAATCCAGGGAATCGATTCGGTCGTTCAGTTTCCGCACAGGGTTCGGCTGCGGCGCCATGGGCTTACTCCCTGATTTGCGCGTCAGAATGGCTGGGGCCACGGGCCGGTGCTATCCGCGTCTTGCGGCGGGAGCTGTATGGACGCGAGCCGAACGACAACCTAAGGTGCAATGGTCGGAGCGGGTAGCCAAGAGAAGTATCAAGCAAGCGGCGCGGTCGGGCGCCGGAGCGCGGGGATCATGCTCACACGATGGATTGTCGCCATGGCGGCGTGCGCCGCCATGCTGTGCGCGAGCGAGGGCCCTGCGCGGGCCGACTACTTCGCCCGCTGGCAACAACTCGGCGGCAGTTGGAGCTGGGGGCCGGTTCGCGTCTCCGGGGACGCCAATGTCTGCGTCCACAATCACGAAGGCTGCACCTGTCAGAACCGGAACTATTGCGGCACCTATCGGCACAACGACATCACCACCTGGTGCCCGAACGGCGCCAATCGCGGGCCGGCGTGGCGCATCCAATGCCTGATCCGGCCGGTCGCGGGCACCGGCCCGGGCACGGGCCAGACGCGGCGCATCAACAACCCCACCATCAACGGGGCGACGGTGGATTGGTGCGCGCCATGGGCGCAGAATTGCGGAATGGGCGCGGCCACGACGTATTGCCGATCCATCGGTTATGCGCGCGCGGTGGATTTCGCGACGTCGCGCCCGGGCCGGACCTGGGTGATGGGCAGCAACAGGTACTGCACCCAGCCCAGCTGTGGCGGCTTCTCGCATGTGACCTGCGTGCGCTGAGGCGCGGTCGTTCCGGGCGCCACCGGCGCTGCGGCGCAACGCCATCCTTGCGCCGCGCAAGGCCCGTGCGCGTTTCCGCGGTGCGTCGCGCGTCCTTTTCGCCTTGCAAAACGGCGCTTTAGGCCCACAATTAATGCCGTGTTCGACGCCCACCGCCGGTCATCGCGGCGCGCGGGTGCCTGTCCATGAGTGGGAGCTAAGCGGTTATGGCCGAACGATCTTTTGCCAAGGAAGTGCAGGCGCTCAAGCTCGGCGAGGGCGAGGTTTTCGAGGGCGAGGGCATCCTCGCCGTCACCAAGGCGGCGCTCCAGGCGGGCGTCTCCTATGTCGGCGGCTATCAGGGCTCGCCGGTCTCGCACCTGGTCGACGTGCTCTCCGAATCGAAGGAGATCATGGACCAGTATGGCGTCCACCTCGAGATCTGCGGCAACGAAGCCGGCGCCGCGGCGATGCTCGCGGCTTCGATCCACTATCCGATCCGCGGCCTCGTGACCTGGAAATCGACGGTCGGCACCAACGTGGCGTCGGACGCGCTCTCGAACATCGCGTCGTGCGGCGTCACCGGCGGCGCCGTGATCGTGATCGGCGAGGATTACGGCGAGGGCGCCTCGATCATCCAGGAGCGCAGCCACGCCTTCG
>CAZUYG010000080.1:0-9418 GCA_964624265.1 uncultured Candidatus Odyssella sp. | reverse complement strand
AGTCCGGCGAGGCGCATTTTGATTCCCTTGTTTGATCCTGGGCGCGGCGTCTTCGGTCAGGACCCGAAACCGATGACGATCTGGCTGACGACGACGCCGAGCGTTTTCAATGCCGGGTGGCGCGACGAAAACTGGGTATCGCCCATGACCTGGCGCGCCGCGCGGCTTTCGCCGTTTTTCGTGTAGGCGATCGTGATGCCGATGCCGCGCAGCGCCCGGCCGCGCGCGTTGACGGCGCCGCCGTAATCCCATCCGAAGCCCGAAAATTGGAACGGGCCGCCATTGATGCGTTCGAGTTCGGCCAGCGTGGTTCCCACGCGCAGCCCTTCTTTCGTCGACCATGCGGCGCCCACGATGCGGACGAACTCGATCCGTTTCCCGTCTTCGGTGAATCCGACCTGCAGCTCGCTCGACGTTCCCTGGAACAGGATGGCGCCGGGCTGCTGCTGGCCTTCGGCGGCGTTGATCTTGCCGGGCTTCACATAGGCCGCGGTGTAGATCTTCACGAGGTCTTCGGGCTTCGTACCGCCTTTCACGATCGCGCCGACGCGGCCGGGGCCGAAGGTGCGGTCGCCGGCATCGAGTGCCAGCGCCGGCGTGGCGAACAGGAACACGGCAGCAAGGGCGAGTCGGGCGAGGCGCATGGGCGCATCCTTGGTGTGCGGCGCGCATCATGCCGCAGGCCGCGGGCGGAGGGAATGCGCGCGCCGTGCCGGATCGCGCCGTATCCGGCCTTCACCTCGGCACCGTCCTTCGTATATCGAAGAGCCGAAAGGATACCGAAACCGCATGCCCGACCTCAATCTGGCCGTCATCGGCAACAGCATCGTGGCGGCGCTCGTCGACCGGCGGGCGCGCATCGTCTGGTATTGCCTGCCGCGCTTCGACGGCGACCCGGTGTTTTGCAGCCTGCTCGACGGCGACGCGGCCGAGGCGGGCTTCTACGAAGTGGCGCTCGAGAATTTCGCCGAGGCCAAGCAGGAGTATCAGGGCAATAGCGCGATCCTGGTGACGACGCTGACCGACACGCGCGGCGGGGCCATCCGCATCACCGATTTCGCGCCGCGCTTCAAGCAGCACGATCGCGTGTATCGGCCGACGATGCTCGTGCGCCGGGTCGAGCCCATCGCCGGCCTCCCGGTCGTGCGCGTGCGCCTCCGGCCCGTCTTCGCCTATGGCCACGAAAAGCCGGTGACGACGCATGGCAGCAACCATATCCGCTTCGTGGGAACCGGGCAGACGCTGCGCCTCACCACGGACGCCCCGCTGGCTTATGTGGAATCGGAGTCGCCCTTCGCCCTGACGCAGCCGATCCACCTGATCCTCGGGCCGGACGAGATGTTCGCCGCCTCGATCCCCCATGTGGTGCGCGAATTCCACGAGCGCACGCTCGACTACTGGATCGAGTGGGTGCGGTACCTGACGGTTCCGTTCGAATGGCAGAGCGCGGTGATCCGCGCCGGAATCACGCTGAAGCTCTGCGCATTCGAGGAGACCGGCGCAATCGTGGCCGCGCTGACGACCTCGATTCCCGAGGCACCCGGCAGCCAGCGCAACTGGGACTACCGCTTCTGCTGGCTGCGCGACGCCTATTTCTCGGTCCACGCGCTGAACCGCCTCGGCGCCACCAAGACGATGGAGGACTACCTCCGCTACATCACCAGCGTGGCCGCCGGCGAGACGAACGGGGATTTGAAGCCGGTCTACGGCATTCTGCCGACCGGCTCGCTGGAGGAAGTGGAGGTGCCCTCGCTCAAGGGCTATCGCGGCATGGGGCCCGTGCGCCTCGGCAATGCCGCGCAGCTGCAGGTGCAGAACGACAGCTACGGCAGCGTCGTGCTCGCCGCCTCGCAGATGTTCTACGACCAGCGGCTTCCGAACCGCGGCGACATCAACCTGTTCCGCCGGCTCGAGCGGCTTGGCGCCAAGGCGGCCGAGCGCGCGCTGGAGCCCGATGCGGGAATTTGGGAATTCCGCGGCCGCAGCGGCGTTCACACCCATTCGGCCGCGCTATGTTGGGCCGCCTGCGACCGGCTGGCGCGGATCGCCGGCACGCTCGGGCGGACCGACCGCGCCGAACACTGGCGCGCCGAGGCGGACCGCATCCGCGCGGTCATTCTCGAAAAGGCCTGGAACGAAGAGATGGGCACTTTCACCGCCACGTTCGGCGGCGATACGGTCGATGCCAGCCTGCTGCTGCTGCACGAGCTGGCGCTGGTGCCCGCCACCGACCCGCGCTTCCTGGCCACGCTCGACTACATCGGCAAGCATTTGCGCCGCGGCCACCATCTCTACCGCTACAGCACGCCCGACGATTTCGGCACGCCCGAGACCGCGTTCACGATCTGCACGTTCTGGTACATCGAGGCGCTCGCCGCCGCGGGACGCCGCGACGAGGCGCGCGAACTGTTCGAGCAGATCCTCGCCTGCCGCAATCACGTCGGCCTGCTTTCCGAGGACATCGACCCCAAGACCGGCGAGCTTTGGGGCAATTTTCCGCAAACCTATTCGCTCGTCGGCATCATCGTGGCCGCGATGCGCCTTTCGAAGAGCTGGGAAGAGGGCTTCTGGCGCGGCGGCTGAGCGGGGCGCCGCGCGGCCGCATCACCGCGCGAGCGGCACTTCGAGCAGCACGCCGAACTCCTTCGCGAAATCCACGCTGACGCGCGCATGCACGCGGCCCTGCCTGTCGAAGAAGCGCCCGGCCGGCGCGCACGGAAACACGCCCTCGTGCCAGACATTGGGGTGCATGTAGAGGCCGGCGCTGCCGTCGAACCAGAACGTCCTGAAATGCTCGGGCCTCACGTCGTCGCCGGGCAGCGCCATCGGCACGACGAACGGCTTCCGCTCGAGCGGAAAGAACATCTGGCCGCCATCGGGGTGGTAGTTCGCGTGCCAGAGCAACACGCGCGGCGCCGGCGCCGGCAGCGCGGCGCCCGGAGGGTCCCTGAAGCCCAGCACATAGTGGCCGCCGACCGCTTCGTTGCGGCCCATGAGCCGGCCCTCGTCCCACCAGGCGTGGAAGATGCCTTCGGTGGTGCCGCCCTCGTCGCCGCTGTCGGTGTCGACCGGCCGCCGTCCTTGCGCGGGCCAGCGCACGATCTCGATCTTTTGCGCGTCGCGATCTCGGACCAGTGCTCCGAAGCCGGCAAGGCTCTCGGGCGTCGCCACCACCAGCGGCGCGGTAACGAGGCCAAGTCCGGGCGGGACGCGGGGATCGAGGTAGTCCGGAGCCGAAGCGGTGGCGTGCATAGTGGCGCTCATCGTTGTGTCTTCCCCGCCCCGCCGCACGGTTGCTGCGAGGGCATCTTTGATTGGCCGGGCGGCCCGCCTCGGGCGAGCTGGCCGGGTCGGTGTGTGTCGCGCCCGCGGCCGTGCCATCGGACTTGAGGCCGGTGCGTCGGCGCAGGTGCCAATTCGCACGGGCGCTGCGGAAGCATCAGATTCGCAGCCAGCGGGCGGGAATCAAATCGATCGTATCGTGAAAGCCGCGATAGCCGCGCGGGGTCGCGGCGAAGGGCTGCGCCGGATCGGCGTACTCGCCCGCGAACCAGAGTTTCGGCGCGATGATTCGCGTTCGGCCGGACAGCCACGCCCCCCACCACGAGAACGTCGAATTCGCGATGATATGCGAGTCGCACCGGGTCATCAGAAACAACTGTTCGATATTGTCGCCCTCGTCGACGAAGATGAACCGGGGACCGCGGAAGCGGTCGCGGCACCAGGCGATGTCGTCCGAGAAGACGAGAAAAGCCGCGCGCGGCCCCATCAGCGCCATGGCGCGTTCGTAATAGTCGCCGGCGGCGAGTTCGGCGAAGCGGCGATGGCCGACATAGTCGCCGCGGCGGACGTGAATCGCGCAGGCGCGGCGGACGCGCCGTTCGCCGTAGCGCCGGCGCAGATGCCTGTCGGCCCCGCGCGCCGGCTCGAACTGCCGCCGTACCGCGCCGGCGCAATGCGCGAAATAGCGCTCGGACTGGAAGAAGCCGAGCAGGTTGAGCGGCGCCGTTTTCGGGATCGGCGCGTAGGAAAACGCCGGCTCGCGATAGGTGGGCGGCGCATCGCCGACGACGAGCGAGGGGAGCGGACGCGCGAAGAAGCGCGAATAGGGCCAATCCGGGAACGCCGCCACGGCGCCGGACTGCGCCGCGGCGCCGATCGCGGCGGCGATCTGGAACATCTGATTTCCGAGGCGGCCCGCTCGCCCCAGCGCCGCGTAGGTGACGACCGGCCGCGAGTCCCGCTCGAACGACGCCCGCGGACGTCGCAGCGAACCGAACGTGTGGCGGATGCGGGCGAACATTGCGGCGGCGCGGCAGGCGGTTTTCTCCGTCCGGTCGGGGCCGCAGGCGCCGGCTGCGGCCGGGCCTTACGCCACCTCGGCGCGTTTAGATTGGCGCTTCCGCTCGTGGATGTCGAGCCAGCGCTTGCGGAGCCGGATCGACTTGGGCGTGACCTCCACCAGCTCGTCGTCCTCGATGTAGGCGATCGCCTTCTCGAGCGTCATCTTGATCGGCGGCGTGAGCAGCACGTTCTCGTCCTTGCCCGAGGCGCGGACGTTGGTGAGCTGCTTCGACTTGAGCGGGTTCACGTCGAGATCGTTGCCGCGCGAGTTCTCGCCGATGATCATGCCGGCGTAAACCGGCACACCGGAATCGATGAACATCGGCCCGCGCTCCTCGAGATACCAGAGCGCGTAGGCGACGGACTTGCCCTGCTCCAGCGAGACCAGCACGCCGTTGCGCCGGCCCTGGATGGCGCCTTTGTAGGGCGCGTAGCTGTGGAACAGCTTGTTCATGATGCCGGTGCCGCGCGTGTCGGTCATGAACTCGCCGTGATAGCCGATCAGCGCGCGCGAGGGCGCCAGGAACGCGAGCCGCGTCTTGCCGCCGCCCGAGGGGCGCATTTCCTTCAATTCGCCGCGGCGCTGGCCGATCTTCTCGACCACGACGCCGGCATAGGCGTCGTCGACGTCGATGACGACCTCCTCGATCGGCTCGAGGCGCTGGCCGTTTTCGTCGGTCTTGAAGATCACGCGCGGGCGGCCGACGGACATTTCGAAGCCTTCGCGGCGCATCTGCTCGATCAGCACGCCCAACTGAAGCTCGCCGCGGCCGGACACTTCGAACGCGTCCTTGGACTCGGACTGGCTGACCTTGATCGCGACGTTGCCCTCGGCCTCGCGGCGGAGGCGGTCCCAGATCAGGCGCGACGTGACTTTCGTGCCTTCCTGGCCGCAGAGCGGCGAGTCGTTGACCGAAACGGTCATCGAGAGCGTGGCCGGATCGATCGCCTGCGCCGGGATCGGCGTGGTGACCGAGAGATCGCACAGCGTATCCGAGACCGAGGCTTCCGAGAGGCCGGCGACGGCGACGATGTCGCCGGCGACGCCCTCTTCGATCGGCGCGCGCTCGATGCCGCGGAACGCCAGCACCTTCATCACCCGCGCTTCCTCGATCATCCGGCCGTCGCGGCTGATGGCCTTGATCTGCTGGTTCGGCCTGATGCGCCCCGATTCGATGCGGCCCGTGAGCAGGCGGCCGAGATAGTTGTCGTATTCGAGGATCGTCGAGAGCATCGTGAACGGGCCGTCCGGGTCCGCCACGGGCGGGCGCGGCACGCGCTTGCGGATCGCCTCGAACAGCGGCTCCATGCTGTCTTTCGGCCCTTCGGGCGAGGCCGCCGCCCAGCCCTGCTTGGCCGAGCCGAACAGCGTCGGGAAATCGAGCTGCTCCTCGGTGGCGTCGAGCAGCGCGAAGAGATCGAACACCTCGTTGTGGACCTCGTGCGCGCGCTGCTCGGGCTTGTCGACCTTGTTGATGTACACGATCGGCTTCAGACCGCGCTTCAGCGCCTTCATCAGCACGAATTTCGTCTGCGGCATCGGCCCCTCGGCCGCGTCGACGAGGACGATCGCGCCATCGACCATCGAGAGGATGCGCTCCACCTCGCCGCCGAAATCGGCGTGGCCGGGCGTGTCGACGATGTTGATGCGGATGCCCTTCCAGTAGACCGACGTGGCCTTGGCCAGGATCGTGATGCCGCGCTCGCGCTCGAGCTCGTTCGAATCCATCACCTGGTCGGGGATCTTCTGGTTTTCGCGGAAGGTGCCCGACTGGTGCAGCAGCTTGTCGACCAGCGTCGTCTTGCCGTGGTCGACATGCGCGATGATGGCGATGTTGCGCAGATCCATGACGTCTCGATTGCAGGCGAAAGCGCCCAAAGCAAAAGGCGGCGCGCGGAAGAAGGGCGCGGCCGCCCGGGCCTCAAAGCGTTGAAGTGAACGGGAAAACTTGCCGGTGTATCTACGCTATGGTGCGCCGCAAAACAAGGCGCCGGAGCGTCGCGGCGGGTCGGTCTAGCGGCTCAGCGGTACTTCCGGAACTGGCGGCGCTGGGCCTGGTTGCCCATCGCGGCGGCGCGCTCGTCCTTGTGGCGGAACGTGATGCGGCCCTTGTCGAGATCGTAGGGCGTCATCTCCACCGTCACCTTGTCGCCGGCGAGCATGCGGATGCGGTTCTTGCGCATCTTGCCGCCGGTGTAGGCGATGATGTTGTGGCCGTTCTCGAGCTGCACGCGGAAGCGCCCGTCGGGATAGACGTCGACGACGACGCCCTCGGCCTCGAACAAACCTTCTTTCGACATCGGCTAGTCCTCTTGCGTGCGGGCGCCGGTGCGCGCCGGCGCAAGGGCGCGGGCGCAGGTCGGCAAGGCACGGTGGTAAAAGGGAAGTTGCGCCAGATATAGGGCGCGCGCCGCGGCGGCACAAGACGAAGTCCGCCCCCTGCGGCGACACGGGAGGGCCGGTATCGGACCCTTTCGGCCGCTGACGCTCGCGGCCGCGCGAGACCTTCGCTTGACTCGCCGCCACTCAAACTTTACCGTCCGGTCGGTAAAGTAACGGGTTCGGAATGCCGCGCGAGCCGAGATGGGACCGGGTGCTGACGAGCGCCGCGCGCCTGTTCGCCGAAGACGGCTTCGCGGCCACGTCGGTGCGCGCCGTGGCCGAGCGCGCGCGGCTCACCAAGGCCGGGCTCTACTATCACATCAAGGAGAAGGAAGACCTCCTCTTCCGGATCTGCGAGCACTCGATCCAGTCGATCCTCGACGGCGCGCGCGCGGCGCTGGCGAGCGAGGCCGAGCCGGCGGCGCGGCTCAGGGCGCTCATCCGCAACCACTGCGGCTTCTTCTTCCGCCATCCGCACAATCTGACGGTCCTCAACCGCGATATGGGCGCGCTCACCGGCGCGCAGCGCGAGGCGATCCGCGCGCTCGAAATGGAGTATCTCGAGCTCGTGCGCGGCGTGTTTCGCGACGGCCAGAAGCGCGGGCGGCTCCGCAAGCTCGACCCGACCGTGGCGGCGTTCACGCTGCTCGGCGTGCTCAACAGTTTCGACCGCTGGTACGATCCTGCGGGGCCGGTGACGGCCGATGCGCTCGTCGAGCACGTCGAAACGATCTTCCTCCACGGCACAGCCGAGGAGCGGCGAAAATGACCATGCGAGACCGCGGCGGCGAAGATTCACCACGAAGGCACGAAGGCCACGAAGACCGAAAAAGGCGCCTGCGGCGCTTCTCAAATCCTTCGTGGTCTTCGTGTCTTCGTGGTGAGCCTTACTCTCCGCGGCTCCGCGTCCCAATGATCTCGAGGCGCACATGACCGACGCGAAATTGTTCGACCGCTACATCGAGGGCGAGCGGCCGCTCGACACCAAGACGCTCTCGGGCCTGCCGCTCGACGCGGCGTATGGCCCGCCCGCGGCCGAGAAGCCGGGGCAGTATCCGTTCACGCGCGGCATCCATCCCGAGATGTATCGCAAGCGCTTCTGGACGCGGCGGCAGCAGAGCGGCTACGGCACGCCCAGGGAATCGAACGAGCGGCTGCTGTTCCTGCTGAAAGCCGGCATGACCGGCCTCAACATCGACTACGACGTGCCGACGAAGGTGGCGCTGGACCCCGACCATCCGCTCGCCGAGGGCGACGTCGGCATGGTCGGCACCTCGGTGGCCACGCAGGAAGACGTGGAGGAGCTTTACGCCGGCATTCCGCTGGACAAGGTGAGCTCGACGCTGATCTGCCAGCCGCCCGCCTCCGCCTTCATCGTCGCTTCCTACGTGCTGATGGCCGAGAAGCGCGGCATCCCGAAGGAAAAGCTCATCGGCACGATCATGAACTGCGGTTTCACGCAGCTCGTGGGGCCGACCTACCAGTCGAACACGACGTTCTATCCGATCGAGTTCACCTATCGCATCGGCCTCGACGTGATGGAGTATTGCGCGCGGGCGATGCCGAAATGGAACCTCGTGAACGTCAACGCCTACAACATCCGCGAGACCGGCGTGAACGCGGTCGAGGAAGCGGCGTTCGCGATGATGGTGGCCAGCCAGCACATCGAGGGCATGCTGGCGCGCGGCATTCCGGTCGACAGCTTCGCGCCGCGCATGGCGTTCTTCACCGCCGCGCACATCGATTTCTTCGAGGAGATCGCGAAGCTGCGCGCGATGCGCCGCATCTGGGCGAAGATGCTCAGGGAGCGTTACGGCGCGAAAGAGGACCGTTCGTGCTGGTTCCGCACGGCGATCCAGACCGCGGCGCTGGCGCTCACCGCGCAGCAGCCGATGAACAACATGGTGCGCGCGGGGCTGCAAACCTTGGCGGCGGTGCTGGGCGGCGCGCAGTCGATCCATACGACGGGCTGGGACGAGGCCTTCGCGCTGCCGACCGAGGAGTCGCACAAGCTATCGATCCGCACGCAGCAGGTGATCGCCTACGAGAGCAACGTGACGAAAGTGGCCGATCCGCTCGGCGGCTCGTGGTTCGTCGAGGAATTGACCGACCGCATGGAGCGCGCGATCACGGCGCTGATGGACGAGATGCGCGCCAAGGGCGGCTATCTCGAGCTGTTCAAGCAGCGCTGGATCGAAGACCGCATCACTGCCGGGCGCTTCGATCTCAACGACCGCATCGATGCCGGCACGCTGCCGATGGTGGGCGTCAACTGCTTCCAGGACGAAGACGAGAAGCCGCCCGAGATGAAGTTCTTCCGCATCGGGCGGCCGATGATCGAGGACCGTATCCGCTATATCCGGGAATACCGGAAGGCGCGCGACGCAAACGCCGTCGGCCGCGCGCTCGACGCAGTGGCGGGGGCCGCGGGCGGTTCGAGCAACGTCATGTCGAGCGTGTTCGAGGCCGTGCGCGCAAAGTGCACGCTCGGCGAAATCGGCGAAGCCTTCCGCAAAGGCATCGGCCATGTGCTGCCGGTGTGAATTGCCCTCACTTCCCATTCGCGAAACCGCGAATGGGCCCCTTCTCTCCCGCTGCGCGGGAGAGAGCAAATGCACGGCCCTCTTCTTCTCTCTCCCGCGCCGCGGGAGAGACGGGGCCCGTGCGCCTCTTGGCGCGCGGGAAGTGAGG
>CAZUYG010000079.1:0-9425 GCA_964624265.1 uncultured Candidatus Odyssella sp. | reverse complement strand
GGGGCCGTGCGGATCGCGCGGTACGCGGCCGTTGACGACGTGGGCCGGGTGATCAATCCGCTGCTTGTTCACGGCCAGGCGCACGGCGGGATCGCACAAGGCATCGGACAGGCGCTCATGGAGCACGTTTCGTACGACGCGGAGACGGGCCAGCTTCTGACCGGTTCTCTGATGGATTACGCGCTGCCGCGGGCCGCCGATCTGCCGATGCTGACCGTCGACACGCATGAGGTGCTATGCCGGACGAACCCCATCGGGGTGAAAGGCGCCGGCGAAGGAGGGGCCACCGGCGCGCCACCCGCCGTCATCAATGCACTGCTCGATGCGCTGTCCGGTGCCGGCGTAACGCACATCGACATGCCCGCGACGCCGGAAACCGTGTGGCGGGCCCTCAAATCGTCGTCCGCAAGCGATCGGAATGGCGTCTGAACAATCCGTTCCGAGCCGCCGGTCTAATCCTTGTTGAGCGCCGCGATTTGGTCGGCGTAGGTCTTGGCGAAAATCTTCGAGCGCGACGCAAGGCTGGCTTCGATCGCGCGATCGATCTCGTCGCGGCGAAGATCGAGGTCGCCCAGCGGATCGGGATAGACGACGGTTTTGTCGAAACCGAGTTCGTGGAAGAGCTTGGGCGTGAAATGAACTCCGTCCGCGCCGATATAACGCCCGAGAGTGAGGTAGCACGATGCGCGCCAGAGACCCAGAAGATGGGTCACGAGGTCCCTGGCCGAATCCTGAGACGTATAAGGGTGAGTTTGTGTCTTGCCCCACGTCCGGAACAGCGCCCTGATTTCGGCGCGCGGAGCCGCCCGTTCGTCGCGCCCGGTCACAATGCGATGGTAGTCGTCGAGGAACGGCCGCATGCGCAGCCAGTGACTACGCTTGAGAGCAAATCCCCAGAAATGCCCCATGAACGTCAGTTTTCGCGCGTTGTTGCGCTGCTGTTCCAGCGTGGCGCCGAGAGCACCGTTGGCGTTGTAGTAAACGATGCGGTCGAAGCGCGCGAATGCACGGCGCATGCGGTCGAGCGCCGCTATGTAGTGCGGCGACACCACCAGATCGTCTTCGAAGAAATAGCCGACGGGCGCGCGCAGTTCGGCAAAAACCAGCTCCTCCGCGCGCCGAATGTTCTCCGTGATACCGATGTTGACCGTGCTGGCGTGAACGTGACCGCGCGGAAAATATTCGCGAAAGACCGATAGGCTCGCATCTATGTCGCGGTCCTCCGCGTAGCGGATTCCGCTGTAGCGATTGACGGCGCCGTCCTGGAACAGGTGCAGACGCCGCGGGTCGATCGCGGGTTGCTGTGCGGCCAAACTGGCGAGGAGCTGCCTGAGATACCCGGGGCGGTTGAACGAAATCACGGCGATCGGCGGCGTACACAAAACCTCGCCAAGCCAACCCAATGCGGTGAGCATGCACGTCCTCGCGACCACCCCGGAGCGACCGCGCGCTTGGGATATGTCCAGATCCCGATCGGCGCCGGACGCTTTCGCAACATCCGTAAATAAGCATAGCGTGACCGGCGCCGATGGAAAAACAAACGGTTAGCTCGCACTTGACAAAGTGAGCGATTACTTACATACTGCAGGAAGGTTTTGCCAACGAGGGCTGCCATGACCACGACCATCGAACGCCTGCGCGACGTTTCGAGCTTTTGCCGCCAGGGCGCCGCTCTGCCGCCCGATCTCGCCGGATGGCTGGCCAGCGGCATCGAGCGGTTTCTCGGCCGTCAGGCGCGCGACCTGGACGGCGCGCTTGGCCTTATCCAGGCCCAAGGGGGTATTCCTTGGTGGCGGGAAGACGCGATCCGCCAACGCGATGCGGCATTGCGGCGTCTCCGGCAGCATGTCTGCCCGGCGGCTGGTGTCACGGCACGGGCCCGGCGCATCGCGGAACTGCTGCGCCGCTATGCGGGCTCGGCGTGGCGCATCGACCGTGAACATGCGGCAATGCCCATGCACTATGGCGGCACGGCGCAGGAGCAGCTTTGGCGTGCCTTCAAGTCCGGCGCCGCCATGCCGATCGGAGAGCGGCAACTCCGCACGATCCTCGGCGACTGAGCGCGGCCTGCGGCGGATTTTGGCTGCAGGAGACACTTGCCGGGGCATCGCCGACGCGCGATGGATCGGGCCATGCAGCGCCCACTCCCCGCGTCGTCGTACTGGGTCGAGCCTCGTCGGCTGGCGGCGGGCGCCTATCCGGCCGCCCCCGCCGATCTCGCCGCACTGGTCGCCGCGGGAATCGGCGGCTTCGTCGATCTCACCCCGGCGACCGCGCTCGGCGGCTATGCAGCCGAAGCGGCGCGGCTTGCGCAGGACGCTGGACGCGAGGTGTTGCACCGCCGCTTTCCCATCACGGATTTCGGCGTTCCGCCGATCGAGACGATGCGCGCGATTCTCGATGCGATCGACGAATGGATTGGGCAGCGCCGCGCGGTTTACGTTCACTGCCATGCCGGTATCGGCCGCACCGGTACCGCCGTGGCGTGCTGGCTCGTGCGGCATGGCCGCGCGCCGGACCAAGCCTTGGCCGAACTGAAGCATTTGCGCCGCTTTACGCGAAACGCGGCCGCGGCCTCGCCGGAAACCGAGGGCCAGCGCGGATTCGTCGCCGCCTGGCCGCTTCATGAGCGGACATCATAGACCCAAGGCGGGGATTCCCTTGTTTCCCGGGCGCCCTTATGTTCGCGGCCCCAACTGGAGAACGCGACCGATGTTCGTTTCCCGCCGCCTATTTGCCGCCACCGTCCTTCTCATGGGAGTTGTCGCCGCCATGCCAGCCGAAGCACAGCAGGAAAAATCCACCGCCAGCGGACTGCGCTACACGGATACGAAGACGGGCACCGGCAAGACCGCGACAGCCGGCCGCGACGTCGAGGTGCATTACACTGGCTGGCTCTATCTGGACGGGCTCAAGGGAAAACAATTCGATTCATCGCGCGGGCGCGGCCCTTTCGCATTTCCGCTCGGCGCCGGCCGCGTCATCAAGGGCTGGGACGAGGGCGTCGCCGGCATGAAGGAAGGCGGACAGCGCACGCTGATCATTCCGCCGCAGCTCGGCTATGGCGAGCGCGGTGCGGGCGGCGTCATCCCGCCGAACGCGACATTGCTGTTCGAAGTGGAGCTGCTGCGCGTGAAGTAGCCCGCCGCATGGACTCGGGCTCGCGGCTGCCCATATAAGGCAGCCATGCAGCCGCGCGATTTCATCAAGATGCACGGGGCCGGGAACGACTTCGTCGTTCTCGACCTGCGTCGTGGCGGCGAAGCGCCGTCGGCCAAGGAGGCCGTGGTTATCGCCGACCGGCACCGCGGCATCGGCTGCGATCAAATCATCCTGATCGGACCCTCGCCGACCGGCGTGGCCGATCTGGGCCTCACTTTCCTCAATAGCGACGGCTCCGCTTCCGGCGCCTGCGGCAACGGCACGCGCTGCGTCGCCGACTTCCTGATGGCGGAGCGCGGCGCCGATCATCTCGCGCTCGAGACCGCGGCCGGCATCCTCGATTGCGCGCGCGGCCGCGACGGCCGCGTGACGGTCGACATGGGCCGCGCGCGCACCGAGTGGCGGGACATTCCGCTCGCCGAGGCGCGCGACACGCTGCATCTCGCCATCGGCGAAGGGCCGGTGAAAGATCCGGTCGGCGTGAACATGGGCAATCCTCACGCCGTCTTCTTCGTCCCCGATGTCGCGAAAATTCCGATTGAAGTGATCGGGCCCAAGCTCGAGCACAACAAGCTGTTTCCCGAGCGCGCGAACATCGGTTTCGCAGAAGTGCGCGCGCCAAACCATATCCGTCTCCGAGTGTGGGAACGCGGTGCGGGCCTGACGCTCGCCTGCGGCTCGGGCGCCTGCGCGGCGCTTGTTGGCGCCGTACGGCGCGGGCTCGCGCAGCGCAAGGCCGCGCTGGAGCTCGACGGCGGCACGCTCGAGATCGAATGGCTCGAGAACGGCCACGTGCTGATGACGGGCCCGACCGCGATTTCGTTTCGCGGCACGATCGACCCGGCGATGCTGAACGGGGCCGCGCGATGAACGAAGCGCCCGCCAACGGCGTCGAAATCATCACCTTCGGCTGCCGGCTGAATGCCTACGAATCCGAGCTCATCGCCGCGAAGGCCAAGGCCGCCGGGCTCGACGATGCCGTAATCGTCAACACCTGCGCCGTCACCGCCGAAGCCGAACGCCAGGCGCGTCAGGCCATTCGCAAGGCCCGGCGCGCCCGGCCGCACGCGCAGCTTATCGTCACCGGCTGCGCCGCCCAGATCGCGCCCGAGAAGTGGGCGGCGATGGCGGAGGTGGATGGCGTGATCGGAAACGAGGAGAAGCTGGAGCAGAAAACATATGCCCCCCTCGCCGGCTCCCGCTCATCCCAGGCCGCCGGAGACGACATTTACGGCCACGAGAAGATCCGCGTGAACGATATCTTCGCGGCGCGCGAGACGGCGTCGCATCTCCTGGGCGGGTTCGAGGGGCGCGCGCGGGCGTTCGTTCAGGTGCAAAACGGCTGCGATCACCGCTGCACGTTCTGCATCATTCCCTTCGGACGCGGCAATTCCAGGTCGGTTCCGCTCGGCCCGATCGCCGAGCAGGTGCGCGCGCTGGTCGCCGGCGGCTACAACGAGGTCGTGCTGACCGGCGTCGACATCACCTCCTACGGCGCCGATCTGCCCGGCAAGCCGAACCTCGGCGAAATGACCGCGCGGCTCTTGAAAGCCGTGCCCGAGCTGCCGCGCTTGCGGCTCACGTCGCTGGATCCGGTCGAAATCGACGACACGCTCTGGCGGCTCATCGCCGAGGAGCCGCGGCTCATGCCGCACCTGCACCTTTCGCTACAGGCAGGCGACGATCTCGTGCTGAAGCGCATGAAGCGCCGCCATTCGCGCGCCGACGCCATTGCCGTCGCGGAGCGTGCGCGTCGCCTGCGCCCCGGCATCGCGCTCGGCGCCGACCTCATCGCCGGATTTCCGACCGAGAGCGAGGCGATGTTCGCGAACACGCTCGCGCTCGTCGCGGATTGCGGCCTTACCTTTCTCCACGTCTTCCCCTACTCCGCGCGCGAAGGCACGCCGGCCGCGAAGATGCCGCAGGTGCCGGTGCCTGCGCGCCGCGAGCGCGCCGCGCGACTGCGTGCCGCCGGCGATGCGGCGCTTGCGCGTTTCCTCGCGCGGCAGGCCGGTCGCGACGCCGCGGCGCTGGTCGAGTCGCCGGGGCAGGGGCGCACCGAGCACTATGCGCCGATCGCGCTGCCGCTTGCGTTCGCGCCAGGCTCTATCGCACATGTGCGCGTGGCGGGCTCGACCGGCGACATGCTCGTGGCCGAAGGCGTGGAACGCGAGCACGCGGCATGAACTGGTTTTCCCGGCTCAAATCGGGGCTCGCCAAATCTTCGGCCAAGCTCGGCGACGGCATCGCGGGCATCTTCAAGGGCGGACGGAAGCTCGACGCGGCGTCGATCGGCGATCTCGAGGAACTGCTGATCCAAGGGGATCTCGGCCCCGGCACAGCCGCGAAGCTTGCGACGGCCCTGCAGAAGCGGCGCTTCGAGCGCGAGGTGAGCGGCGACGAAGTGCGCACTGCGCTGGCCGAGGAGATCGCGGCCATTCTGACGCCGGTGGCAAGGCCGCTGGCGCTGGACGCCGTGAAGAAGCCTCATGTCGTCCTCGTCGTCGGGGTAAACGGCAGCGGCAAGACGACGACGATCGGCAAGCTCGCGCAGCAGCTCCGCGGCGCGGGCAGGCGCGTGACGCTCGCGGCGGGCGATACTTTCCGCGCCGCCGCCATCGACCAGCTCAAGATCTGGGGCGAGCGCACCGGCTGCCCCGTCGTCGCCAAGCAGCCCGGCGCCGACGCCGCGGGCCTTGCCTTCGAGGCGCTCGAGCAGGCCCAGGCGCGCGGCGATGACGCGCTGCTGATCGATACGGCCGGCCGGCTCCAGAACAAGACCGAGCTGATGGCCGAGCTCACCAAGATCGTGCGCGTGCTGAAGAAGCTCGATCCGGCCGCGCCCCACACCGTGCTGCTCGTGCTCGACGCCAATATCGGCCAGAACGCGCATGCGCAGGTGGAGGTGTTCAAGTCCGTGGCCGGCGTCACCGGCCTCGTGGTCACCAAGCTCGACGGCACGGCGAAGGGCGGCGTGGTGGTGGCGCTGGCCGAACGCTTCGGCCTGCCCGTTCACGCGATCGGCGTCGGCGAAGGCGCCGACGACCTCCGCCCGTTCGACCCGCAGGAGTTCGCCCGCACGCTCGTCGGGCTCGGGTAACGGACCGGATCACCTCCATTTGACGCCCACCGGCCCTCGGGTAGGATGGGAGCAAATCCGCAGCTTCAGCAGGAAACGCCCATGTCCGCAGCACTCATGGCTGGCAAGAAGGGCCTCATCATGGGGGTGGCCAACGACCGCTCGATTGCCTGGGGCATCGCGCGCATGGCTGCCCAGCACGGGGCCGAGCTGGCCTTCACGTTCCAGGGCGAGGCGCTGGAGCGCCGGGTGCGCCCGCTCGCGGCCTCGGTGAACTCACCGCTGGTGCTCCCCTGCGACGTGACCGACGACAAGAGCCTCGACGCGACCTTCGCCGCGATCAAGGAGAAATGGGGCCGGCTCGATTTCGTCGTCCACGCGATCGCGTTCTCGGACAAGGAGCAGCTCAAGGGCAAATACGTCGCCACGACGCGGGACAATTTCGCGCGCACGATGGACATTTCGTGCTTCTCGTTCACCGACGTGTGCCGGCGCGCCAGCGCGCTGATGGACAAGGGCGGCAGCCTCATCACGCTCACCTATTTCGGCGCCGAGCGTGTGATGCCGCACTACAACGTGATGGGCGTGGCGAAAGCCGCGCTGGAGGCGAGCGTGCGATACCTCGCGGCCGATCTCGGCGACCGCAGCATCCGCGTGAACGCGATTTCGGCCGGCCCCATCAAGACGCTGGCCGCGTCGGGCATCGGCGATTTCCGCTATATCCTGAAGTGGAACGAATACAACGCGCCGCTGCGGCGGAACGTGACGCTCGAAGACGTCGGCGGCTCGGCGCTGTATCTGCTCTCCGACCTCTCGGCCGGCGTTACCGGCGAGGTGCACCATGTCGACGCCGGCTATCACATCGTCGGCATGAAATCGATCGATGCGCCCGACATCGCGCAGATGCAAGCCGGCGGTACGAAAAGCGAAGCGGCCTGACGCGCCGCGGGCCGGAGACAGGAGCGGCCGGGCTTGCTATTTGTGACGAACCTCACTTTGCGCTCTCCGTGATCTCTGGTTTCTGAGCCCCGCGATGTCCGGCAACTGGTTCGGCCACTCTTTCCGCTTTTCGACCTGGGGCGAAAGCCACGGGCCGGCGATCGGCGCCGTGGTGGATGGCGTGCCGCCGGGCCTCGCCTTGGCCGAAGCCGACATTCAATCCTGGCTCGACAAGCGCCGCCCGGGCACGAGCAAATTCGTGACGCAGCGTCAGGAACCCGACGCGGTGCGCATCCTCTCGGGCGTTTTCGAAGGCAAGACGACGGGAACGCCGATTGCGCTCATGATCGACAATGTCGATCAGCGTTCGAAGGATTACTCCGACATCAAGGATCTCTTCCGGCCCGGCCACGCCGACTACACCTATTTCCAGAAGTACGGCATCCGCGACTATCGCGGCGGCGGGCGGTCGTCGGCGCGCGAGACGGCGATGCGCGTCGCCGCCGGCGCCATCGCGCGCAAGATCCTGCTCCATTCGTTCCCCGATTTCCGCGTGCGCGGCGCGATGACCAAGATCGGGCCGCTGCGCATCAATCCCGAGAAATGGGATTGGGCTGAGGTGGAGCAGAACGCGTTCTGGTGCCCCGACGCTTCGGCGGTGGCGATGTGGAGCCGCTTCCTCGACATGGTGCGGAAGGAAGGCTCCTCGGCCGGCGCCGTCGTCGAAATCCACGCGAGCGGAATCCCGGCGGGCCTCGGCGCGCCGATCTACTCGAAGCTCGACGCCGACCTTGCCGCGGCGATCATGGGGATCAACGCGGTGAAAGGTGTCGAAATCGGCGATGGCTTCGGCATCGCCGCGATCCCCGGCGAGGACGCGCACGACGAGATGCGCATGAAGGACGTGCCCGGCAAGAACGCGCGCGAGCCGGAGTTCCTCTCGAACCACGCCGGCGGCATCCTGGGCGGCATCTCGACCGGGCAAGACATCGTCGTGCGCTTCGTCGTGAAACCCACCTCGTCGGTGCTCACGCCGCGCCGCACCGTGAACGTGCACGGCGAAGACGCGACCGTCGTCACAAAGGGCCGTCACGATCCCTGTGTCGGCATCCGCTCGGTCCCGGTCGGCGAAGCGATGGTGGCCTGCGTGCTCGCCGACCACTGGCTGCGCCACCGGGCGCAGTGCGGGTGAATTCGACCCCGTCGCCTATTCGCCGCCCTTCCTCGCATAACCGTCGCGCGTCTGCGGCAGCTTCCTGTTGAGGATGCGCGAGGCGACGAGCGTGCGCAGGATCTGCGCGGTGCCGCCGGCGATGGCGAACATGCGCGCATCGCGCACATAGCGCTCCAGCGGGTTATTGCGCGAGTAGCCGGCGGCGCCCCAGACCTGGAGCGCGTCGTTGGTAACGCGGATCGCCATCTCGGACGCGAACACCTTCGCTTGCGCGGCCATCGTCACATCCGGGAATCCGCCGGGCGAATGCGCCGCGCTGGCGGCGGCGCGCTGAATCAGGAGCCGCGCGGCGGCAAGCTGGATGCTCATGTCGGCCAGCATCCAGTGGAGGCCCTGGAACTCGGCGATCGGGCGGCCGAACTGCTCGCGCTTCTGGCTGTAGCCGAGCGCAAGATCGTACGCCCCTTGCGCGAGGCCGAGCGCCACCGTGGCCGCGCCCACGCGCTGCGAATTGTAGGCGTCCATCAGATCGGCGAAGCCTTTGCGCAGTCCGCGCGGCGGAATCACCATGCGGTCGGGCGTGATCTCCATCTCCTCGAACAGAACCTGCGTTTCCGGAATGCCGCGCAGGCCCATCGCCGGCTCCCGCTTGCCGATCACGAGGCCCTTGGTCTCGCCGCGGATCGCGATGAAGCCGCCGATGCCCTGATCCTCGCCGTTCTCGAACACCCGCGCGAAGACGAGATGGAGACGCGAGACACCACCGCCGGTGATCCAGTGCTTCATGCCGTTGACGACGTAGACGTTGCCGCGCTTGTCGGCACGCGTCGTCATCTCGGTGGCGGCGCTGCCGGCGCCGGGCTCGGTGATGCAGATGGCCGGCTTGTCGCCGCCGAGCACCATCGCGGCCGCAAGCTTTTTCTGATCCTCCGAGCCGTAGGCCATGATCGCGCCGATGGCGCCCATGTTCGCCTCGACGACGATGCGCGCCGAAGGGCCGCACACCTGCGCCATTTCGTCGATGACCAGCACCGTGTCCAGATAACTGCGCCCCTGCCCGCCATAGGCCTT
>CAZUYG010000078.1:0-9502 GCA_964624265.1 uncultured Candidatus Odyssella sp. | reverse complement strand
GCGGCCGCATCGAGGCCGAAGGCGCCAACAGCGACGTGTGGTTCTGGAAGTTCGATGCGAAAGAGGGCAAGCCCCTCGGCGAGCGCAAGACCATCGGCAACGCCCGCTTCGATACCGCCAGTGCGGTGGTGCTGCGCCCCGATGGCGGCGTGGCGCTCGCCGCGGCGCGCAGGAACCTCGGCAGCAATTCGATTGTCGGCTGGGTGGCGCGCGCCACCGCCGAGGGCGAGCTGCAATGGCAGCACACGTTCCAGGAATACGCGCTGACGATCCCCTATGCGCTGACCGTTCTCGCGAACGGCGACATGATCGTGGTCGGCAGCGCCACCGAACAGGGGCAGACCGGGACGAAGGGCTGGGCCGCGCGCATCGCCGCCGACGGCCGCGTGCTGTGGAACAAGCTTTACGGCAAGGGCGTCGACGACAGCCTGCAGAGCGTCGCGATGCTCCCGGACGGCGGCATCATCGCGGTGGGCTGGACCAACGTCGAACGGCCGGCCGGCGACGATCGCAATTTGTGGATCCTCGCGCTCGACGGCGAGGGCGCCGTGCGCTGGGAGAAAAAAGACCTCGGTGACGAGGCCGACGAGCGGGGCAAGGCCGTGCTCGTGGCCGAAGGCGGCGACATCGTCGTGCTCGCCGAGGCGAGCCGCGTTCCGCCGCGCCCGGCGGCCGCCCCGCCGAAGCCGGCGCGGCCGGGGGCGGCGCCGGCGCTGGACGCCGAGCCGGTCAACAAGCCGTGGCTGCTGCGCCTCGCGCCCGACGGCACGGTGCGCTGGGACAAGCGGCTCTCGGGCGGCAAGGACGATGCCAGCGACTCGCTCGACGCGCTCGTGCCGGCCGGCGACGGCGGCTTCTTCATGTCGGGCTCGACCGAATCGAAGGGCGCCGGACGCAAGGATGCCTGGCTGGTGCGCGTCGACTCCGAAGGCACGGTGCTGTGGGACCAGCGCTACGGCGACCAGTTCGACGACGAGTTCACCGCGCTGACGGCGCTGCCCGACGGCGGCGTGCTGACCGGCGGCTCGACCGCGCTGAAAGTCGAGACGCCGGCGCCCGCGCCGGCGCGGCCCGCCCGGCCGGGCGCCAAGCCCGAACCGCCGGCAGCCGAAGCCAAGCTCTGGCTGCTGCGCCACGGATACAAATAGCCGCGCGGCCGCCCCGCGCTTCGTTCGCCGCCACGACGGGAGAATCTCGATGAGCCTTGCGTTTCTGCGCGGCGCCGCCATCGCCATCGCGCTCGTTCCGCCCGCCGTTTCCGCGCCTCCGGCGTTCGCCCAGGACGCGCGCGTACTGACGGTGCAGGACAATCCGGAGCTCAAGAAGCGCGCCGACGCGCTGTTCCGCGGGGTCGGCGAGTCCGGCGGCCGGGTGAGCTGGGGCGCGCTCGAGGCCGGCAGCGGCCCCGAAGGCCTCGTCATCCGCCAGATCGAGATCGTCGCCAAGGACAAGAAGAAGTTCACGATCGACGAAATCGAGATCAAAGCCTTCGACTGGTCCAACCCGCGCGAGCCGCGCCACGCCGACCTGGCGATGAAGAAGTTCGTCGTGGCGGCCGATCAGCTCGACGCGGATGCGGCCGCGAATTTTCGCGAGCTCGGCCTCGCGCAGCTCACCCTCAACGGCGAACTCGTGTTCAAATTCGACGAGGCGGAGAAGGCGTTCGAGGTCTCGAAGCTGTTCGTCGACGTCGCCGAGATGGGCGAGTTCCGCCTGCGCCTCAGGCTGACCGGCATCACCGCGGCCGATATCAAGACGGCGATGCCCGCCGACAAGCCCAAGGGCGGCAAGAGCAAGGCCGACGACGGCCAGGCCGTGATGGGGTTGCTCTCGCGGCTGAACATCGCGGGCGCGGCCCTCGGCTTCAAGGACAAGTCGCTGGTCGAGCGCATGGTGCGCGCCGACGCGAAGAAGAAGAATGTCTCCGAACCGGCGGCCAGGGCGAAGATGCTCGAAGATCTGACGAGCGAGCGGGGCAAGGCCGAGGACGACATGACCCGGGAGTTCATCGACGCCGCGATCAAGTTCCTCAACCGCCCCGGCGAGATCGAGCTGGCCCTGACGCCGCCCGCTCCCGCGAATGTGATGGCCGCTTTCATGATGGTTATGGGCAATCGCGGCACATTCAAGCAGATGATGGGGCTGACCGTTTCCGTGAAATAGCCTCGGCGCTTCCGGCGCACACGCAACCGGTGTAGGTTTCGCCGCATGCGCCGATTTTGGCGCCGGGCAATGCCCCCATTCCGCAGCCTTCTTTCCTAGCAAGGGTGAGACCAATGACGTTCCCCATCCGCCGCGCGGGCCGCGTGGCGTTCGCGTTCGCGGCCGCGCTGGCCGCCTCGACGATGCTGGCGCCGGTGCATGCCGAGGACGCGCGCATCACGCTGGTGCAGGACGACCTCGCGAAGCGCGCCGACATTCTGCTGAAGAGCATCACCGAGAGCGGCGGCAAGGTGAAATACGGCGCTCTCGAGAAGGGCGACGGCAAGGACGGGCTGGTCATCAAGGACCTCGAGATCACCGGTCCCGACAACAAGACCGTGAAGATCGAGCGCGTCGAGGTGCGCAGCTTCGACTGGGCGAAACCGGGCGAGCCCTCGCACATGGACGTGAGCATCAAGAAGCTCATGATCCCCAGCGAGCTCATGGACAAGGACGCCACCGACCTCGGCATCACGTCGCTGACGGTCAACGCCGACTTCGACTACGCCTTCGACGACGACAAGAAGACGTTCACGATTTCCGGCATCGTCGTCGACGTGGTGGAGCTCGGCGAGCTGAAGCTGAGCCTGAAGCTGGCCGGCATCGCCTCGGGCGACCTCAAGACCGCGCTCGGCGGCAAGGGCGAGGACGGCACCAAGCTGCTGGCGCAGCTTTCGATCGTCGGCGCCTCGATTTCGTTCAAGGACAAATCGCTGACCGAGCGCCTGATCCGCGCCGATGCCAAGAAGAAGGGCATCAGCGAAGCCGACGCGAAGAAGAAAATGCTCGAGGAGCTCGCCGAGCAGAGGAAGCAGGCGCAGGACGACGCGACGAAAGAGGTCATCGACCTCGCGGTGAAGTTCCTCAACGCGCCCGGACTCGTGGAGCTGGCCGCGAACCCGGCGGCGCCGGCCAACGTGATGGGCGCGTTCATGGCCGTGATGAGCAGCCCCGCCACGCTGAAGCAGATGCTCGGCCTGACGATCGCGGTGAAATAGCCGGCACCGCCCGCGCCGGAATGCGGAAGGGCGCCGGTATCCGGCGCCCTTTTCGTTTCCGCCGACAAATTTCCCGATGCTTGCCGCCGCCCGCGCGGCTAAGGTGCGGGCGCCCGGGGCCGCAAATGTGCGGCGCCGGTTTCGGGGGCGCCCATGTCCACGACCAGCGACCGTTCGCACGCCGCCGACGCGCAGCACAGCCCGTCGTTCCTGCTGCTCGTCTACGCGAACGCCTTCATCACCGGCGCCGTGGTGATGGGCTTCGAAATGCTCGGCAGCCGCTATCTCAATCCGTTTTTCGGCAGCGGCATCTACACCTGGGCCGCGCTGATCTCGACCGTGCTCGCGGCGCTGACCGCCGGCTACTTCTTCGGCGGCTGGATGGCGGACCGGAACCCCAAGCCCTCGGGCCTCGGCTGGCTCATCGTGGCCGGTTCGGCCTATCTCGCCTTCATCCCGCTGTTCGCCGACGGCATGCTCGACATGCTCTCGGCGATGCTGGGCGGCCTTTCCGACCAGCGCGAATTCGAACGCTGGGGCTCGATCGCCGGCGCGATGCTGCTGCTGTTCGTGCCGCTCGCGCTGCTCGGCGTGTACTCGCCCTACGCGATCCGGCTGACGCTGCGGGCCACCGCGCGCTCGGGCACGGTGGCCGGGCGGATCTACGGCATCTCCACGCTCGGCAGCATCTTCGGCACGCTGTTCACGACCTTCTATCTCATTCCCGCGATGGGCAGCCGGCACATCACCTATCTTCTCTCCGCGATCGGCGTGGCCGCGGGGGTTTCGTTTCTCGTCTCGAAACCGGGGCGCCGCGCGGCGCCGGCGCTGGCGGCGCTGCTGATCGCCGGCGCGGCGCTGGGCGTGCCCGGAACCGCCCAGGCGGAGCCGCCCGCGCGCACCGAACTCGCCCAGGCGAACCCGGACGCCAAGCAGGCGGCGGAGCGGCTGATCGCCTATCTCCGCAAGAACGGCGCCGAGGTGAAGCACGGCGCGATCGAAGAGGCGCCGCGCGGCTTCCGCATCAGGGACCTCTCGGTGACCACGCGCGCCGCGCCGCAGGAGACGACGCTCGCCGCCGCGTCGCTCGAGGCGGCCGCGTTCGAGGAGCAGGCCGCCGACGGCCTCGTCCTGACCGGCGCCGTGTTCGCCGACCTCGTGCTGACGCCCAAGGACAAGGGCGCGGCGAAGATCGCGCGGCTCGCGGCCGAGCGTTTCGCATGGTCCGCGGCGGGGCGGATCGCCGTCGCCGGCCTGTCGGCGCGCGATATCGACATCGCGCCGCGGCCGGGGGAACAGGTGCGCATCGCGACGTTCGAGACGGCGCTGTTCCGCCTCGATCCGGCGAAAGGCGGCGCGCTCGAGCGCCTGGCGGTGCGCGGCATCACGTCGAAGAGCAGCACCGAAGGCGGCAGCGTGGGCTCGATCGAAGTGGAATCGATCCTCGTCGAGCTGCCGCAGCGCGCTTCGGTGAAGGGTTTCGCGGTGCGCGACATCGCCGCCGACACGAGCGAAGGCACCGTGCGCATCGCGCTGATGGAACTGCGCGCGTTCGAAAGCGTGAACCTGTTCGACCGCAACCCCGCCGATCTCCGCGTCTTCGATTTCGCGATCCGCGGCATCGAGGCCCCGCTCGACACGGGCAAGGACCCGGCCTTCGCGCGCGACATGAAGGAGCTGGGCTATACGACGCTCAGGATGAGCGCCGAGCTGGCCTACCGCTACGAAGAGGCGAGCAAGACCTTCAACCTCGGCAAGCTCGAGATCGACGTGGCCGAGATGGGTGCGCTGACGCTGGCGCTGCGCGTCGGCGGCGTGACGCCCGAAGAAATCAAGAAGGCGATGGAGCCGCCGCCGGCCCCGCCCCCCGGCCAGGCGCGGCCGCCGCAGAACAACGGCGTCGCCGCGATGGGGCTGCTGGCGCGCATCAACCTGCTCGGCGCCGATCTCTCGTATCGCGACAAGTCGATCCTGGCGCGCGTCGTCAAGCGCGAGGCGCAGCGCAAGCAGACCGACGAGGCCTCGATCCGCGCGCAATACCGCGCGCTGCTGACCGGGCTGCGCGACGAACAGCCCGATCCGCTGGTGAAGGAAGCGTTCGACGCCGTGATCGCATTCATCGACAATCCGGGCGAGCTCGCCGTCGAGGTGCGGCCGCCCGCGCCGCTCAATCTGCTCGCGATCGGGGCGCTCGCCGCGTCGAACCCCGCGCAGCTTCGCAGCGTGCTCGGGATCAAGATCACGGCCAAGAAGCCGTGAGCGGCCGCGCCGCGACGGCGCGCCGGTAGAAGCGAACGGGGATCAGGGAGGGAGTTCGGCGATGCCGAAACGGTTCGGTCTGGGTCTGCTCGGCGCCGCGGCGCTGCTGGCATTCGCCGCGGCGGCACGCGCGGAAGGCGCGCGCGACGACGTTTACGTGGACGACAAGCCCGATCCGCTCTCGCCGCTGATGGTGCGGGAGCGCATCGAGACCGAATACAACAACATCTTCATCGTGCAGAAGGGCGACTTCCTCTCGATGACGTTCCGCCTGAAGGGCGAGAACACGCGCCAGTCGGTGCTCAACCTACGCGACCGCGGCCAGCTGCCGCTGCCGCATTCGCACTATCAGACGCTCTCCGCGGTGCATGCCGGCAAGCTCCGGACGATGCTGATGGTGGGCCTGGGCGGCGGCAGCGTTTCCGCCTATTTCCTCCGCCACGTGCCCGAAATGCAGGTGACCTCGGTCGAGCTCGATCCCGGCGTCACGGCGGCGGCGAAGAAGTATTTCGGCGTGGAAGAAGGCCCGCGCCACAAGATCGCCGCCGGCGACGGGCGCGTGTTCCTGCAGCGGAACCGCGCGAAATACGACATCGTGATGATCGACGCGTTCCGCGGCGGCTACGTGCCGTTCCACCTGCTGACGCACGAATTCTACACGCTGCTGGCCAGCCGCCTTGAGCCGGACGGCGTTGCGGTGCTGAACCTGCGCGGTCGCACGCAGCTGTTCGACAGCTCGATCGTGACGCTCCGCCGCACGTTCAAGACGATCGAAGTGTACGAATGGAGCGGCAATGCGATCGTGCTCGCGCGCCTGCTGCCGCCGATGACGCAAGACGAACGGCTCGCGCGCGCGCGGGAACGGCAGGCACAATATAAGTTCCGCTACGATCTGCTGCCGCTGCTGAAGGACGAGGCGCGCTACGAAGTGAAGGAGGCGCGCGTTCTCACCGACGATTTCGCGCCGGTGAACCTCTACGACAGCCTCGAACGCGGTACGCGCAAGCGCCCGTAAATCGAGGGCCCCTTCGCGAACCATTTACGCGTTCGCGCGTATCTGTTTTGGGAAAGACTGCGGGGAAGGGATTTCGCCGATGCAGCCCAGAGTTCAGAGCCAGGCCCGGCTCAAACGCCTGGTGTGGCTGTTGAGCACGCTTCTGGTCGCCGTCTCGCTCGCGGGCGGATTGCGGATGTGGCGGCTCTCGAGCGACCTCGCGCGCGCGGAGGCCGAGGCCACGGCGGGTGCCGCGGCGCTGGCGGCGGCGCGGCGCGAGGCGGCCGACGCGCGCCAGGCGGCCGCCGCCACCCAGCGCGCGCTGCGCGCCGCCGAGGACCGGGCCCAGGCCGCCGAAGGCGGCCGCGCCAAGGCCGAGGCGATGGCCAAATCCACCGACGCGATGCGCGCCGAGCTCGAAGACCGGCTGAAGGCCGCGGAGGCCGCGAAGGCCGAAGCCGAGGCGAAGCTGAAGGCGGCGAGCGAGAAGGAATCCGACAAGCCGCCGCAGTGACGCCGCGAAGGGCTTCGCACGGCATCGGCATTCTCCACAGGCGCGCGCATTGAGCGGATTTCGCCGCTGACCTAGAGTCGGCGCCCATGGCTCCCGACGACACCGCGCCCGCGAAAACGGAGAGCGCCTGGCCCGATCCCGCGCAGGCGACGCCGATGCTCGCGCATTATCTCGAGGTGAAGCGGCAGCATCCGGACTGCCTCGTGTTCTACCGGATGGGCGACTTCTACGAGCTGTTCTTCGACGACGCGGCGGCCGGCGCCAGGGCGCTGAATCTCACGCTCACCGCGCGCGGCGAAACGGTGGGCGGCCGGCCGGTGCCGATGGCCGGCGTGCCGGTGCACGCGGTGGAAGCCTATCTCGCGCGCCTGATCCGCGCCGGCTTCAAGGTGGCCGTGTGCGAGCAGATGGAAGACCCCGCCGAGGCGAAGAAGCGCGGCGGCGCCAAGGCGATGGTGCGGCGCGAGGTGATCCGCATCGTCACGCCGGGCACGCTGACGGAAGACGCGCTGCTCGACGCGCGGCGGCACAATTATCTCGCCGCGATCGCCGAGGCCGAGGCGCAGACCGCGCTGGCCTGGCTCGACATGACGACCGGCGATTTCGCCTGCGAGCTGGTGCCGCGCGGCGGACTCGGCGCCGCGCTGGCGCGCATCGAGCCGGGCGAGATCCTGGTCGCCGACCGGCTGCTGCAGGCGCCGGAGCTGTTCGAGGCCTTCGCCGCATGGAAGGCGCAGCTTTCGCCGCTGCCCGGCAGCCGCTTCGACAGCGACAGCGCCAGACGGCGCCTGATGGCGCTCTACGAGATGCAGGCGCTCGACGCGCTCGGGCCGCTGAGCCGCGCCGAGATCGCCGCCGCCGGCGCGCTCGTCGATTACGTCGAGCTGACGCAGAAGGGCCGCGTGCCGCGGCTCGGCCGCCTCGCGCGCATCGCCGATGCCGGCCTGAGGGAGATCGATGCGGCGACGCGGCGCAATCTCGAGCTGACGCGCAATTTCGCCGGCGAGCGCAAGGGCTCGGTGCTGTCCGTCATCGACCGCACCCTGACCGGCGCCGGCGCGCGCCTGCTCGCGGCGCGCCTCGCCGCGCCCTCGACCGAGCCCAAGGCGATCGCCGCGCGGCTCGACATGGTGACGTGGTTCGTGGACGCGGCGGCGGCGCGCGAGGCCGCGTGCGCTTCGCTGCGGCGGTGCCCCGATCTCGAACGCGCGCTGTCGCGGCTGGCGCTCGGGCGCGGCGGCCCGCGCGATCTCGCCGCGCTGCGCAACGGGCTTTCGGAAACCGAGACGCTGCGCAAGGCGCTGGGCCAGCCGCTGCTGCCGCCGCTGCCGAAAGGCCTGCATTTGGCGCAACGCGGACTCGGCCAGCATGTGGCGCTCGTGGACCGGCTCGCGCGCGCGCTGGCCGACGAATTGCCGCTGCTTGCGCGCGACGGCGGCTTCATCCGCCCCGGCTATTCGGCCGCGCTCGACGAGCAGGTGACGCTGCGGAGCGAGGGCCGCCAGCTCGTCGCCGCGCTCGAGGCGCGCTATCGCGCCGAAACCGACATTTCCTCGCTGAAGATCCGGCACAACAACGTGCTCGGCTATTACATCGAGGTGACGGCCGCGCAGGCCGGCAAGCTGCCGAAAGAGGCCGGCTCGAAATTCATCCAGCGCCAGAGCATGGCGAACGCCACGCGGTACACGACCGTGGAGCTATCCGAGCTCGAGGAGAAGATCGCGCGCGCGGCGGACAAGGCGCTGGCCCTCGAACTGGCGCTGTTCGACGACCTCGTGAAAGAGGCGATCGCGCGCGGCGACGCGATCGGCGAGGCCGCCCATGCGATCGCCGAACTCGACGTGGCGGCGGGGCTGGCGGTGCTGGCGGCGGAGCGGCGCTATTGCCGCCCACGCGTCGACGATTCGAAGCAGTTCCTGATCAAGGGCGGGCGCCACCCGGTGGTGGAAGCGCTGCGGCCGGAAGCGCCGTTCGTGCCGAACGATTGCGACCTGGCGCCCGAGCGGCGCCTGTGGCTGCTCACCGGCCCCAACATGGCCGGCAAGAGCACGTTTCTGCGCCAGAACGCGCTGATCGCGATTCTGGCGCAGATGGGCTCCTACGTTCCGGCGGCCGAGGCGCGCATCGGCGTCGTCGACCGGCTGTTCTCGCGCGTCGGCGCCGCCGACGATCTGGCCAGCGGCCGCTCCACCTTCATGGTCGAGATGGTGGAGGCGGCCGCGATTTTACACCGCGCGTCGGACTCCTCGCTCGTGATCCTCGACGAGATCGGCCGCGGCACGGCGACGTTCGACGGCCTCTCGATCGCGTGGGCGACGGTCGAGCATCTGCACGAGGTGAACCGCTGCCGCGCGCTGTTCGCCACGCATTATCACGAGCTGACGTCGCTGGCCGCGCGCCTCGCCGCCCTCGCCTGCCGCACGATGCGCGTGAAGGAATGGGAAGGCGACGTGGTGTTCCTGCACGAGGTGGCGGCCGGCAACGCCGACCGCTCCTACGGCATCCACGTGGCGCGGCTCGCCGGCATGCCGGCTG
>CAZUYG010000077.1:0-9518 GCA_964624265.1 uncultured Candidatus Odyssella sp. | reverse complement strand
CGCGAGGAGGAGCCGGTCTGCGGCCAGTGCCCGGCGGAGCGCCGGCCGCTCGCCTTGCCCAACCCGCTCGCGGGCGCCGCGGGCCGCGCGGAGCGCTGACCCCCGCCGCGGCTCAGAAACCGGCGCCCGGCTGTTTCAGATACTCTTCCTCCTCGGGCGTGTTGCGGCGGCCGAGGATCGCATTGCGGTGGGGAAAGCGGCCGTATTTCTCGATCACCTCGCGATGCATCAGCGCATAGCGCATGATTTCCGGGTCCGAGGTGCAGCCGCGGCGCACGAGCTCGACGCAGCGGTGCTGGTCGTCGATGTTCTCGCTGTGCTCGAACGGCAGGTAGAAGAAGAAGCGGACCTGCTCGTCCCTGATCGCCATGTCGAAGCCGCGATCGACCGCCCAATCGGCGACGAGGCGCGCCTTTTCGTCGGTGGCGAAGGCACGCGGCGTGCCGCGATACATGTTGCGCGGGAACTGATCGAGACAGATCACCAGCGCGAGCGAGCCCTCGGGCGTATTTTGCCATTGCGCGAGACGCCCCGCCGCCGCGCGCTCATGCACCTCCTCGAAGCGGCTGCGGATCTCGTCGTCGAAGGCAGGCACCTTCTTGAACCACAGCGGGCGGTTCGAAGGCGCCAGCCAGAAATCCAGCACGTGGTTAACGTCGCGCACGCGGATGTCTCCCTGCTCGGCGCTGAATGGCGACTGAACGCGGACCTCACGCCCGGTTCAGCGCCGCTTTGTTATGTAAGCACCGTCACGGGGTCGCAACGCCTAATCCTCGTTCCGACAGGAGACTACCCTCATGCTTGCCAAGAAGACTCTCGGGGCCGCGCTGGCCCTCATCGCGCTCTCCGGCCTCGGCGCCGCCGGCCAGGCCGAGGCCGCCCCCACCAGCTACGTGCTGATGTGCAAGGGCGGCGGCCCGCTGGTCTATCGCGTCCAGACCATCGGCGACACGGCGCGCATCGTCGTGCGCTTCCGCAAGGCCGGCGCCGCCGGTTCCGTCCGCCCGCCGAACCCCGGCGAATGCACCTGGCTCGACCGGCCGATCAACGGCGCCGAGCCGGATCAGTTCTTCGTCGACGGTGCGGGCGACGTTCGCGTGACCTGCAACACCGCCGGCGTCTGCCGCGTGGAAGGCCTGCCCGCGGCGCTGCAGGCTCTGGTGAACGCCATGCGCGGCGGCGGCACCTACATGCTGCACGTCTACAACAACAACGCCGGCCACTTCAAAGTGACCCGCGTCGGCCCGTAAGCGGCCGAAGCCGGGCCGGCGCGGCGCTTTCCGGGAGAAAGCCCGCGCCGGCTCTTTTCGTTTGCGTTCTGATCAATCGTTGGGCGGCGGCGCGACGTGCGCGGCCCTGCGCCGCCCCGCCATCTGGACGCGCGCCGCCACATGATGTAACCCCGGCTCGCCCGGCCTTTCCGCCGGCGCTTTCTGAGCCGATCTTCATCAGCACCGTCCGCCCGCCGCGATCCTCGCGTGCCCCGAGGCCGACGGCCCGAGGTGTGGGAGCCTCAATCGTCATGCGCGCCACCGGACACGACAGCCTCAAGACCCGCCGCACCCTGACCGTCGACGGGAAGAGCTACGAGTATTTCAGCCTCGAGGCCGCAGCGAAGGCGCTCGGCGACATCTCGCGCCTGCCGTTTTCGCTCAAGGTTCTGCTCGAGAACCTGCTGCGCTTCGAGGACGGGCGCAGCGTGACGGTCGAGCACGTGAAGGCGATGGCCGGCTGGCTCAAGGACCGGCGCAGCGAGACCGAGATCGGCTTCCGCCCCGCCCGCGTGCTGATGCAGGACTTCACCGGCGTTCCCGCCGTCGTCGATCTCGCGGCGATGCGCGACGCGATGAAGGCGCTCGGCGGCGATCCGCGCAAGATCAACCCGCTGGTGCCGGTGGACCTCGTCATCGACCATTCGGTCATCGTCGATTACGCGGGCAGCCCCGAGGCCTTCAAGAAGAACGTCGATCTCGAATACCAGCGCAACGGCGAGCGCTATGCGTTCCTGCGCTGGGGCCAGACCGCGTTCGACAATTTCCGCGTCGTCCCGCCCGGCACCGGCATTTGCCACCAGGTGAACGTCGAATATCTCGCGCAGACCGTGTGGACCGCCGACGTCGACGGCAAGACTTATGCCTACCCCGACACGCTGGTGGGTACCGACAGCCACACCACGATGGTGAACGGCCTCTCCGCGCTCGGCTGGGGCGTGGGCGGCATCGAGGCCGAGGCCGCGATGCTCGGCCAGCCCGTGTCGATGGTCATTCCCGAGGTGATCGGGTTCAAGCTCACCGGCAAGCTCAAGGAAGGCACCACCGCCACCGACCTGGTGCTGACCGTGACGCAGATGCTGCGCAAGAAGGGCGTCGTCGGGAAATTCGTCGAGTTCTTCGGCAGCGGCCTCGACACGCTCACGATCGCCGACATGGCGACGATCGCGAACATGGCGCCCGAATACGGCGCCACCTGCGGCTTCTTCCCGATCGGCAAGGCGACGCTCGACTATCTCGCGTTCTCCGGCCGCGATCCGCAGCGCGTGAAGCTCGTCGAAGCGTATGCGAAGGCCCAGGGCATGTGGCGCGATGCCTCGACGCCGGACCCCGTGTTCACCGACACGCTGGAGCTCGACATCGGCACCGTCGTGCCCTCGCTGGCCGGCCCCAAGCGCCCGCAGGACCGCATTCCGCTGACGCAAATCAAGAGCAATTTCGACGCCGGCTTCAAGGACATGGCGAAGCGCGACGAGCGCCGCGAATCGCCCGTGACCGGCACGAACTACGCGCTGCGCGACGGCGACGTGGTGATCGCCGCCATCACCAGCTGCACGAACACCTCGAACCCGTCGGTGCTCGTCGCCGCCGGCCTCGTGGCACGGAAAGCGCGCGCGCTCGGGCTCAAGCCGAAGCCGTGGGTCAAGACCTCTTTCGCGCCGGGCTCGCAGGTGGTGGCGGACTATCTCTCCGCCGCCGGCCTCCAGGCCGATCTCGATGCGATGGGCTACAATCTCGTCGGCTTCGGCTGCACGACCTGCATCGGCAATTCCGGCCCGCTGCCGGAAGTGATCGACGCCGCGATCGTGGCCAAGGACATCACCGTGGCCGCCGTGCTGTCGGGCAACCGCAATTTCGAGGGCCGGGTCCATCCGCTGACCAAGGCGAACTATCTCGCCTCGCCGCCGCTCGTCGTCGCCTATGCGCTCGCCGGCAGCGTCGCGCGCGACATCACGACCGAGCCGCTCGGCACCGGGAAAGACGGCAAGCTCGTCTACCTCAAGGACGTGTGGCCGACGAACAAGGAGATCGAGGACACGATCAAGGCCGTGCTCACGCCGGCCATGTTCCGCAAGCGCTACGCCAACGTGTTCGAGGGCGACGAGCACTGGAAGAAGATCAAGACCTCGGCCGGCCTCACCTACACCTGGGACGGCGGCAGCACCTATGTGCAGAACCCGCCCTACTTCGTTGCGATGGGCAAGCAGCCGGGCAAGATTTCCGACGTGAAGGGCGCGCGCGTCCTCGCGATCCTCGGCGATTCGATCACCACCGACCACATCTCGCCGGCGGGCTCGATCAAGAAGGATTCGCCGGCCGGCAAATTCCTGCTCGGCCAGGGCGTCACCGCCGCCGATTTCAACCAATACGGCGCGCGGCGCGGCAACCACGAAGTGATGATGCGCGGCACCTTCGCCAACATCCGCATCAAGAACCAGATGGTGCCCGGCGTCGAAGGCGGCGTGACGAAATACGCGCCGACCGGCGAGACCATGCCGATCTACGACGCGGCGATGAAGTATCGCACCGATGGCACGCCGCTGGTCGTCTTCGCCGGCAAGGAATACGGCACCGGCTCGTCGCGCGACTGGGCGGCCAAGGGCACGACCTTGCTCGGCATCCGCGCCGTGGTGGCCGAGAGCTTCGAGCGCATCCACCGCTCGAACCTCGTCGGCATGGGCGTGCTGCCGCTGACCCTGAAGGAAGGCACCGTCGCCGACCTGAAGCTCGACGGCACCGAGACGGTCGACATCGAGGGCGTCGCCGGCGGCATCAAGCCCGGCATGGACGTGATCTGCACGATCGCGAAGAAGGACGGCACGCAGCGGAAGCTCAATCTCCGCTGCCGCATCGACACGCTCGACGAGGTCGAATACTTCCGGAACGGCGGCATCCTGCAATACGTGCTGCGCGACCTCGCGAAGGCCGCGTAACCGTCAGCGCCGGCGCGCGCGCTCGATCGCCGTCCTGAACTTGCCGAGATCGCGGCGCGCGCTCCAGCGCATCGGGGTGAACACCGTCCACTCGACGAGGCGCGGCATCGGCTGGGGCAAGGCGAGGCTGGCGCCGACGATCCAGCGCGTTCCGGCGCCTTCTTCCTTGAAATAGTGCGCGACGGCGAGCGTGCCGCCCGCTTCGTCCAGCTTCGGCATGCGGATCTGGCATTCGAGCGATTGCGGCGGCTCGCAGCCGACGACTTCGGCCTCGCTCTCCTGTTCCATCCAGAGAAGACGGCGGCGCTGGCGCCAGCGCGTGCCGATGCCGAACGGCGGATCGGTGAGCATTTCGATCGCCACGAGACTCGGCAGAGCCGCCTGCCAGTTTGCGGGATCGCAATAGAAGCCGAACACCGCTTCGGCGGGCGCGGCCACCCACACGCTGGCGAGATACTTGTACATGGCCTATGTCATGCCGGGCCGGGGCGGCGAATGAAAGCCCCGTGCCATTCCGGAGCGAGACGCATGCACGCGAAGCCGCAGATATCCGTCGACGAGGCGATCACCACGAGGAAATCGGTGCGCGCGTTCAGGCCCGATCCGGTGCCGCTGGCCACGGTGAAGCACATTCTCGACGTGGCGGCGCGCGCGCCCTCGGGCACGAACATCCAGCCGTGGAAAGTGCACGTGCTCGCCGGCGCCGAGAAGGAGCGCATGACCCAGGCGGTGATGAAGCGCCGCGAAGAAGGCCCGGCGCGGGCGGAGTTCAGCTATTACCCGAAGAAATGGTTCGAGCCCTATCTCGCGCGCCGCCGCAAGGTCGGGTGGGACCTCTACACGCTGCTCGGCATCACGCGCGAGAACAAGGCCGGCATGTGGGCGCAGTTCGGCCGCAACTACGAATTCTTCGGCGCGCCGGTGGGGCTGTTCTTCTCGTTCCACCGCGATCTCGAACTCGGCACGTGGCTCGACGTGGGCATGTTCATCCAGAACGTGATGATCGCCGCGCGCGGCCAGGGCCTGCACACCTGCCCGCAGGCCGCGTGGATCGAGTATCCGGATACCGTGAGCGCGGTCTTGGGCCTGCCGGCGGAAGAGCAGCTCGTCTGCGGCATGTGCCTCGGCTACGAAGACGAGAGCGCGCGCGTCAATACGCTCGTAACGGATCGCGTGCCGTGTGAGGACTTCACCGTGTTCCGCGGGTTCTGATCGCGCCCCGTCCCGCGCCGACGATGGCGGGCGTCACCGCCGGTCAGCGCCAGCGCGGCTCTTTTTCGTCTGCCGGGCCGGGAACGAACGACACGCTCGGGAAGCGGCCCGCGAGACTGTGCCGGTAGACGGCGGCGTTTTTTCCGTAGGAATTGTCGTGGAGGCGGCACGGCGTGCCCAGCAGCGCGGCGCCGATCGCCACGTGCAGGCGGTCCGTGACGATATGGCGGGCCACGCTGATCGATTTCAGAAAACACCACGCGGCGACCCGCGCTTGTTCCGAGTCCGTGCCGAAGCGGAAGGCCTCCGAAATGTCGATGTCGGAGCGGGGCGTTTCGGCCGTCGATTCGACGTCGACACGCCGCAGGTCCACGCCCTCCGGACGGGCGAGCTTCTCCTCGTCGGCGCCCGCTTCGGCCAGCGCCTGGCGCCAGCGCGGCTCGGCCTTGGCCGCGAGCGCAGCGTCACGGAGCAACGCCGCCGCGTCGAGATGGAACGCCATGTCGTGCGAGAGCCTGACATCGACATCGGGCTGCGCGGCGCGTACATGGTCGAGACTGCGTTCGTCGCGGCAGAAGACCGTATAGCGCGCGTCCATCTGGCGGAGCACGTCTTCGTTGCCGCGGATCGTGTGCGGCAGGATGACGATTTTCCGCGCGCGGCCGGCGTAGCGCTCGAGCGCGTCCTTTATCTCGCGATAGAGCGGAATGAAATTACCGCCGCCACCCAGGATGACGACGCGATCGTCAACCTTGGCCTCGAGCCCAATCTGCGCCGCTTCGATCCCGTTGCGCGTGAAGGCCTGCCACGTGGCTGCGGCGATCAGCGAATCGCCGGCGTTGCCCGGGTTCGCGAAGAAGAGAACCGCCGTGCCGCGCAGTTCTGCGAAAAAGGCCTCCATGTCCGCACGCAACGCGTCGAGCGCGCGCCGCCGGCCACGGGCGCGCAACCAATCGAGCGGAGCGGAGAGCGCCATGCGGCAGCGGGGGCCGGAGCGGGATCAGTCGAAATCGTTTGCGAGCGCGGCTCGTACCGGCTCGGGCATGCGCGCCATGTGCGCGTAGTTCGGGTGCGAGAAGGAGACGACCACCTCGGCGCCGGGCTGCTTGAACGCGGCGATCGCCGCGGGCGGGAATACGAAGCGCAGGAAGTGAACCGACGAGGTCTTGCCGTCGTCGCGCGTGCGCTCCTCCGGCTCGACCTGCTGCGCCGAAACGCGCGTGCCCGCCACGCTCATTTCGATCCGGTGCTCGACACCGCCGAGGCGCGAAAGCTCGCGCGCGCGCCGCGCCGGATCCTCGATCTCGAACATCAGCGTGCAGATCAGCTCGCGGCCCTTCGGCACCAGCGGATTGTAGGCGTCGAGCTCGCTCTGCACCTGCTCGTCGCCGCCGCGCTCGATCGCGAGCATCTCGTGCACCTGGTGCAGCATCGTGTCGTAGCTTTCGAAGTAGAATGTGGCGAACGGGCCCACTTCCATGCGGCGATGGGCCTTGAGCGCGGCCATTTTCTTCCGGCGCTCCTTGCGCTCCTTTTCGTAAACCGACAGCGGAAGCAGATCCGCGCGCGTGATTTCGTGCTTCATGGCAGAACCTCTTGCGCCGCTTGCGGCGCTCAGCCGGCGAGCCCGTAGGCCATGGCGAACAGCTCGACCGGGTGCGGAGCGCGGTCGGGCACGATCTTGCCCTCGGCCTCGATGCGCTCCATGCCCTGCAGCACGTGCATGCCGGCGAGCGGGCACTCGGACGCGACGTAGCGCTTTTTCGCCTCCGCCGCCTGCTTGGCCACCGGCTTGCCGACCTTCATCGCGGTTTCGAAATTGCCCTTCATCACGCCCCACGAGCCGCCATGGCCCGAGCATCGCTCGATGACCTTCAAGTCGATGCCGGGAATCAGGCGCAGCATCTCGGCGGCCTTCTGGCCCATGTTCTGCGCGCGCGAATGGCACGAGATGTGGAGCGTGACCCCGCCTTCGAGCGGCTGCAGCCCCGGCGCCAGGCCGGGCCCCGGCTTCTTCGCGAGTTCGACGATGTATTGCGCGGCGTCGCGCGTGGCCTTGCCGAGCGCAGCGACATTGGCATCGCCGGGCAGGATCAGCGGCCATTCGAATTTCAGCATCAGTGCGCAGGACGGCACGAGCGCCACGACGTCGTAGCCCTTGTCGATCCACGGCTTCATCGCGGCGGAGACTTTTTTCGCGCTGTCGGCCACGGCGGCGATGTCGCCATGCTCCAGCATCGGCATCCCGCAACAGCCGGGATAGACGACCTCGGCCTCGACGCCGTTGTGCGCGAGGATGCGCAGGAAGGCCGTGCCGATGTCGGGGTTGTTGTAGTTCGAGAAGCACGTCGCGAACAGCGCGACCTTGCGGCCATAGGCGGGCGCGGATTTGTTGATCGCGGGCTTTTCGCTCTTCGCGCGCTTCTCGAGCGTGCGCGCGTTGTATTTCGGCAGCGCCGCGTTGCGGTCGACGCCGGCGACCTTCTCCATCAGCGGGCGCGTAAGGCCGTTGCCGGTCTTGCTCGCCCAGTTGGCGAGGCCGGAGGCGTGCGAGCAGAGATGGCCGTTGCGGTCGGTCTTGGTGAGCTGGTTCTCCCAGAAGCCCGGGATTTCGCGCTTTTTGTGCTGCACCGCGCGGTAGCGCAGCATCAGGTGCGGAAAGTCGATGTTGAATTCGTGCGGCGGCACATAGGGGCACTTCGCCATGAAGCAGATGTCGCACAACGTGCAGGCATCGACGACCTTCTTGAAGTCGGCGGTCGCGACGCCTTCGAGCTCCTTCTCGCCGGCGGCGTCGATGAGATCGAACAGGCGCGGAAAGCTGTCGCACAAATTGAAGCACAGCCGGCAGCCGTGGCAGATGTCGAAGACGCGCCGCATCTCTTTTTCGAGCGCGGCTTCGTCGTAGAATTCCGGCGACTGCCACTCGATCGGGACACGCTTCGGTGGCTCGAGGCTGCCTTCGCGCATGGTCGCAAATCCTGAAATTCGGGCGGGCCGCGAACTCGTAGGGGCGGGTTGTGCACCCGCCCCTACTGCGTCTCCGCCGGTATCAACCGATGGATCGTCGCGTTACGCGACTTCGTTGAGGGCCTTCTGGAAGCGGCCGGCGTGGCTCTTCTCCGCCTTCGCCAGCGTTTCGAACCAGTCGGCGATCTCGTCGAAGCCTTCCTGGCGCGCCGTGCGGGCCATGCCCGGATACATGTCGGTGTATTCGTGCGTCTCGCCCGCGATCGAGGCCTTGAGGTTCTTCTTCGTGTCGCCGATCGGCTCGCCGGTGGCCGGGTCGCCGACTTCCTCGAGGAACTTCAGGTGGCCGTGCGCGTGGCCGGTTTCGCCCTCCGCGGTGGAGCGGAACACGGCGGCCACGTCGTTGTAGCCTTCGACGTCGGCCTGTTGCGCGAAATAGAGATAGCGGCGATTGGCCTGGCTTTCGCCGGCGAAGGCCTCCTTGAGGCTCTTCTCGGTCTTGCTGCCTTTGAGACTTGCCATGATGACGACTCCTCCTCGAGTGACAGGCAATTGAGGATCCCGCTGCGGGATCGCGCTTTGCGGCCGGGGAGCCGCGATGACGCGAGGGCGGAGCCCGGATTCGGACACCGAATCGTGTAACCCCACCCTTCCCGCGCCGGACTATGCGCGCGCAGTCGGCCGGGTGTCAAGCAGATTAGAATTATTCTAATGAGAACGAGTCGCGGCAGCGGCCGCGGAAAGCCTAGCTGCGCCGCAGCCGGACGATGACGTCGACGCGCGCGACGGCGGTGCCCTTGGGCGCCGCGGGCACGCCGGCCACGGAGAGGCCTTCGGCCGGGATGTCGGCGAGACGCCCGCCATCCTCGAAGAAGAAGTGGTGGTGGTCCGAGGTGTTGGTATCGAAATAGGCGCGGCCCGCTTCCACCGCGACTTCGCGCAGCAGCCCGGCCTGCGTGAACTGGTTGAGCGTGTTGTAGATCGTGGCGAGCGACACGCCGAAGCCGGCCTGCTCCGCCTCGGCATGGAGGTCATCCGCCGTCACGTGCCGGTCGCCCTTTTCGAACAGCAGGCGCGCGAGCGCGAGCCGCTGCCGCGTGGGCCGCAGGCCCACGGCGCGCAGCCGCTGCAA
>CAZUYG010000076.1:0-9587 GCA_964624265.1 uncultured Candidatus Odyssella sp. | reverse complement strand
GCGTGATGCTGCGCTTGCCGCGGTTCAGCAGCATAAAATAGGCGCTCTCGCGGCCGTTCGGTCCCTCCGCGAACGGTCAGATGTGACGCGCATCCTCGCCGATGCCGGGAATCTCCACCTTGATCACCTCGGCGCCGGCATCGGCCAGCATCGAGGCGCAGTAGGGCCCCGCCATGACGCGTGAAAGGTCGAGCACGCGGATTCCGTCGAGCGGCTTCATGCTTCTTCTCCCGCGCGCAACACGATCTTGCCGGTGCTCCGGCGCGATTGCAGCACCTCGAGCGCGTCCGGCAGTTGGGCAAGGGTGAAGCGCGTGTCGACGCGGGGGCGAATTTTTCCTGCCGCGTGCAGCGCGAGCAGATCGGCGACGGTCGCGGCGACGAGGGCGGCATCGCGCTCATGGCTCCAATAGACGCCGATCGCGGACGCATTGCGGAGAAGCAGCCGATTGCCCGGGATCGCCGGAATGGCGCCCGACGAGAAGCCGACGATGAGAAGGCGCCCGCCCCAGGCGATGCATTTCAGGCTCTGCTCGGTAATCGCGCCGCCGACCGAGTCGAACACCACGCCGGCGCCGTTGCCGCCGGTGAGCGCTTTCACCTGGTCGGGCCAGCCGGCATCGCGATAGTCGATGGCGTCGGCGGCGCCGTGTTCGCGCGCGACCGCCGCCTTTTCGGGCCCGCCCACGCAGGCGATCACGCGCGCGCCCTTGGCGGCGGCGATTTCCACCGCGGCGAGGCCGACGCCGCCCGCCGCGGCATGCACGAGCACCGTTTCGCCCGCCGCGAGCCGGGCGTGATGCAGCAAGGCGATATGCGCGGTCGGATAGACGACCGGCAGCGCCGCGGCGGCGGCGATGTCCATGCCGTCCGGGACCGCGATCGCCATTGCTTCGGATACCAGCGCCTGCTCGGCGAAGCCGCCCCAGACGACCTTGCTGGCGACGCGCTGGCCGGTTTTCAGGCGCCCGCCCGGCGCCGCGGCGATCACCGTGCCCGCCACCTCCTGTCCCGGCGTGAAGGGCAGGGGCGGCCGCACTTGGTATTTGCCGCGCACCATCAGCAGGTCGGAGAAGTTCAGCGCCGCCGCCTCGACGCGGACCAGCGCGAGGCCGGTCGCCGGCACCGGCGGCGGCGCCTCGCTCCAGCGCAATGGCGCTTCCGCGCGCGTATCTTCGACGATCCAGGCCTTCATCGCGTCAGCAATAGTATCATCCGATAGGGTTTGCCAGAGTGGCCCGATTGATCATAGCGGCGTAAAGCGGCTATGCCATCGCCGCTTGGGGGGAGGAACACATGATCCTGCGCGCGCTGCCGCACTCGCCTTATGTCCGCAAGGTGCGCGTCGCCGCGCACGAGACCGGGCTCGCCGGGCGCCTCGATTGCGTCGAGGCGCACGTGTTCGATCCAGCGACGCCGCTGCTGGGCGAGAATCCGCTCGGCAAGGTGCCGGCGCTGGTGCGCGACGACGGCACGGTGCTCTACGACAGCACGGTGATCTGCCAATATCTCGATTCGCTGCACGGCGGCCCGCGCCTGTTCCCGCCCGAGGGCGAGGCGCTGTGGCAGGCGCTGCGCCGCAACGCGCTCGGCGACGGGCTCGGCCAGGCGGCCACCTGGAACATCCGCGAGCGCTATCGGCCCGACGGCGAGCGTTCGCCGCGCTATCAGGCCTACTACGAGCGGGCGATCGACCGGAGCTTCGCGGCGCTCGAGGCGGAAGCGCCCGAGCTGGCGAAACGGTTCGGCATCGGCGAAATCTCGATCGCCTGCGCGATCAGCTACGTCGATTTCCGCTATCCCGACCGCGGCTGGCGGCGGGCGGCACCGCGCCTCGGCGCGTGGTACGACGGCGTGCGCGAACGCCCCTCGATGCGCGCAACGGAACTCGCGGCCTACAAGGGGCCGCTGCAGCCGGCTGAATAGTCGCATTCCTGCGCGCGGCCGCAATCGCCGCGTGCACACGCGCTACGTTCGTCCTATACTCGCCGGCGTGCGGCTGGAAGCAGCCGCCGGCTTGCACGTGTCCGGCATCGGAGACAGCGTGAATCTTCCGCCTGCCCTGGCCTGGATCGACGGTTTCAGCGTCGGCATTCCCGAGCTGGACGAGGACCACCGCCAGCTCGTCGCGGATGCCGGGGCGATCGTGGAGGCCGTTCGCGAACGGCGCCCGTGGCGCGAAGTCGAGGCGCTGGCCGGGCTGATGGTCGAGCGCTGCCGCGCGCATTTCCGCCGCGAGGAAACGGTGCTGGAGCGCGACCGGTTCGCGGCGCTCGCCGCGCACAGGGGAGAGCATGCGCGCATCGATCGCGAGATGCAGGGGATCCTCGGCCGTATCGGCGGAGCCGAGCCGCCGACGGCCGACATGATCGACGCCGCGCTGGCGCTGCGGGAGATGCTGGTCGATCACCTGCTGCGCTACGACCTGGCATACAAGTCGCACGGCATGTACCGGCGCGGCCGTTAGCGCGCACCCCGGCAGCGCTATTTGCGCGCCTTCAGCTCGAGCTTGTTGATCTTGCCGACGCCGGTCTTGGGCAGCGCATCGAGGAATTCGATGTGCTTCGGCAGCTTGTACTTGACGAGGCGCTCTTTGCAGTAGGCTTCGAGCGAATTCCGGTCGAGCGAAGCGCCGGGTTTGAGGGCGACGTAGGATTTTACCGCCTCGCCGGAGAAGCTGTCGGGCACGCCCACCGTCGCCACTTCCAGAATTGCCGGGTGTTTCGCCAGCACTTCGTCGATCTCGCGCGGATACACGTTGAAGCCGCCGACCAGGATCATCTCCTTCTTGCGGTCGACGATGAACAGATAGTCGTCCTCGTCGAAATAGCCGATGTCGCCGGTGTAGAGCCAGCCGTCGCGAAACGTCTTCGCCGTTTCCTCGGGCCGGTTGCGGTAGCCCTTGATGAATTGCGGCCCTTTCACGCGGACTTCGCCGGCTTGGCCCGGCGGCAGCACCTTTGTGCCCGTGTCGAGATCGACGACTTCCACCTCGGTGTCGGGGCCGACGACGCCCACGGAGCGCACCTTGCGCTTGCCCTGCATCGGCATCTGCGCGATCGGCGCGCCCTCCGACATTCCTATGCCTTCGAGGATCACGCTGCCCGTCTCTTCGTGCCATGCGCGCAGCAATTCCTCCGAGCAAGGAGCGCCGCCCGACATGCACCAGCGGATGTTGGAGAAATCGGTCTTGCGATAATTCTCGTGCGCGCGCAGGCCCACATACATCGTCGGCGGCCCGCCCGCGAATACGGTGATGCGGTGGCGCTCGAATGCAGCCAGAACCTCGCCCGGCTTGTAGGCCGGCAGCAGGTGCATCGAGGCGCCGATGAAGACCGGATAGACGAGGGTGAAGCAGAAGCCCCAAATATGGAAAAGCGGCGCCACGTTCAGAACGCGCTCGACGCCGAATTCGAGCGGCCACAGCGCGCCGACGCCATAAGAATAGGCCATGAGCGTCGAATGCGTGTGCGCGGCGCCCTTGGGCAGGCCGGTCGTGCCGCCGGTAAAGAACATGACCGACGCGTCTTCGGCGCCCGGCAAGGGCAGCGACAGCAGCGGCTCGCGCAGCAGGGCCTCGACCGTGCCGGCCGGAAGCGTCGCGAAATGCGGTACGCGAAGTTCGGCCGCGATCGGACGCAGACGCTCTTCCTGTTGGGGATCGCAGCAGAGGATGTGCGGGCCCACATCTTTCAGCAGCGGCGCGAGCTCGGCGGGCGTGTAGTTCGGATTGACCGGGGCAGCGAGCGCGCCGGCGGCCATGGCCCCCATCAGCGCGACCGCCGCTTCCATGCCGTTGCCCATGACGACGGCGACAGCCTTGCCGCGCGCGCCCTGCGCCTCGAAGCGCCGCGCCATCGCCGCCACGGCGGCGACGTAGTGTCTGTAGCTGAGCGTGCGATCCTGGCCGTCCATGCCGGGCACGACGAGGCCGGGCCGGTCCGGCAATCGCTCGGCCGCATACGCCAGCGCATGCACGATGGTGGGAAAACGCTTGTAGCGCGGATCGAGCGTGTAGCGGCCGCCGGCGACCATGGTTAGGCCGCGCCCGCCGCGGCCCGTGCGGCGCGGCGCTTCAGGATGCCGGACAGCTCGATCGCCGCCGCCATCTCGGCTTCCTGCCGCGGCGCCATCAGGTGCGCGCCAGCAACGCCCGGGATCGTCGCCAGCTCCTGGATCAGCTCGGCGCAGATCTTGCGGCCCTCGGCCTTCTGATCGGCGGCGCCGTCGAGGCGCTTGATGATCGGCTCGGGAATCGAAACGCCCCAGAGGTTCTCGTGCATCCAGCGCGCCTGCTTGGCCGAGGCGAGCGGGCCGATGCCGACGATGATGAAGACCTTATCGGGTATGCCGTACTCGGCGAGCCGGGCGAGATAGCGGCGCAGCATGGCGAGATCGAAGCAATACTGCGTCTGCACGAAATCCGCGCCCGCTGCGATCTTCGCGCTCAGCGAATCGGGCTTCCACTCGGGCTTGGGGTCCATCGGCGCGTCGGCGGCGCCGAGGAACAGGCGCGGCGGACCCGCGATCTCGCGGCCGGAATTCAGCTTGCCCTCGTCGCGCAGCTTCTTGGCGAGCGCGATGAGGCCGGTGGAGTTGATGTCGTTCACCGGCTTGGCGTCGGGTTCCTCGCCGCGCTTCGGATCGTCGCCGGTGAGCGAGAGAATGTTCGGCACGCCGAGCGCCGCGGCGCCGAGCAGATCGCCCTGCAGCGCGATCCGGTTGCGGTCGCGCACCGTGAATTGCAGCACCGGCTCGATGCCGGCCTGGGCCATCGCGCCGGCGAGCACGAGGCTGGACAGGTGCGCCTTGGCCGTGGCGCCGTCGGTGACGTTCACGGCGTCGGCCACGCCCTTGAGCGGGCGGCAGCGATCGACGAGCGCGGCGGCGTCGGTCGTCGCGGTCGGCGAGGTTTCGGCGGTGACGGCGAAATGCCCGGCGCGCAGCGCGCGCTCGAGCTGGCCGGGCGATTTCGGTGCGGCGGTGATTGTCATTGCGGGCGGCGTTTCCGGTCGAGGTTTTCGGGCACCCTATAGAACGCCCGTGCGCGCCGCAAAAGCGAATCGCGGCCCACCGGGTGGGCCGCGTCCCTCGCCGAAAAAAAGAGGGGACGGGCGCCGCCCGTCCCATCGAGGCGGGGGTAGAAGCCGTTATGCGTCCGGCTGCAGATCGACCTTGAACAGCTGCTTGCCGTTGAGATCGTGCAGCGTCATCGTCAGAACTTCGGTCTCGCCGTCGATGCGCCCGAAGCCGAAATACTGCAGCTCGTCGCTGGGCGGGCGATTCTGCTTCATTCCGGCCGGCACGCTCATGAAGCGGACTTCGGGCCCGAACGTCTTGTCGATCTCGCCCGGGCCGAACGTCCCGGCGTTGATCGGGCCGGCCACGAATTCCCAGAACGGCGTGAAATCGCCGAAGGCGGCCTGGGCGGGGTTGTAGTAGGTGGCCGAGGCGTAGTGCACGTCGGCGGTGACCCAGACCACGTTCTTGATGCCGTTGTTCTTGATGAACTGCAGCAGGTTCGCGATCTCGAGCTCGCGCCCGCTCGGCGCGCCGTTCTCGCCGTTGGCCCAGGCCTCGAAGGTGCCCTTGGGGACGTAGGGGTTGAAATCGGGCACCACGATGCTGATCGGCATGTCGCTCGCGATCACCTTCCAGGTGGCGCGCGATTCGAGCAGCGCGCGCTTCAGCCAGGCGAGCTGGGCCGAGCCGAGAAACGCCGAATCGTCGTCGAGCTTGCTCTGGCGGTTGGGCGAATTGGCGCCGCGATAGCTGCGCTCGTCGAGCATGAACACGTCGAGCGAGGGGCCGTACGCGATTTTGCGATAGATCCGCTCGGGGTCCGTCGCGTCGATGCGAAACGCATTGTATTCGAACATCGCGCGGTGCGCGTAGGCGGCCAGCAGCGTCGAGCTGGCGACCTTGTAGCGCTTGTCCTCGCTGACCATCTGGCCGGGGAACCAGTTGTTCTTGGCTTCGTGGTCGTCCCACTGGACGAGCATCGGAACCTCGGCGCAGAACCGGCGCTTGTTCGCATCGAGCAGATTGTAGGCGAACGCGCCGCGGAACTCGTCGAGCGTTTCGGCCACCTTGGATTTGGACGGTGTCGTCAGATTTTTCCAGATCGTGCCGTCGTCCAGCTTGACCTCGGCCTGGATCGGGCCGTCGGCGTAGATCTGGTCGCCCGAATGGATGAAGAAGTCCGGCTGCATGCGGCGCATCGCTTCGTAGAGCTTCATGCCGCCGCGCTCGGCGTTGATGCCCCAGCCCTGGCCGCACTCGTCGCCGGAATAGGCGAAGCTCACCGTGCGGCGGCCCGCCGGCGGCGTGCGGAAGCGGCCGTCGGCCGGCTCGCTGAGGATCGCCGGATCGGCGAGGTCCTGAAAGCGGATGCGATAGTGGATGTCCTGGCCGGCCGGCAGATCGGCGAGCACGGCGCGGGCGGTGAAATCGTTTTCGGCGAGCGCCGCGGGGCCGCGCACGCGCGTCACGCGCTTGAAATTGCCGTCGGGCGACCATTCGACCCACAGGCGCGAGGGCCGATCCGTCTTGCTCCAGACGACGCCGCGATCCCCCGAAACGTCGCCCGACTGAACGCCGAGCGGGATCGCCGGGCGCAGCCGGTCCGGCGTCACCGCGCCGGGCGCGCGCTGCCCGAAGACGAGGCGCGGGGCGGCGGCGAGCGCGGCGCCGCCGGCGGCGGCGCCGATCAGCGAACGGCGCGAGATACGGAATTTCGGCATCGTGACGGCCCTCCAATGCGGTTCACGCCACTTTGCACGCGCCGTGTTGCCGCCGATTGACCATTGTGCGACGCTCTCGTGACCGCGGCTTGCGCGAGGCGGCCGCCTCCAGTAATTCTATAAGCCTATAGAATTCTAGCCGCGCGCAGACCAAGCCGCGCCCCAGGGGAGGACACCAACATGAGCCCGCCGTTCCGCGCCGATCACATCGGCAGCCTGCTGCGCCCGAAGGACTTGACCCAGGCCTATCGCGCGCGCGGCGAGGGCAAGATGTCGCTCGCCGATTTTCAGAAGGCGCAGGATGCCGCCGTGCGCGAGGTGGTCGCGCAGCAGGAGAAGCTGGGCCTAAAGGTCGTCACCGACGGCGAGTTCCGCCGCGCGTCCTACTGGTCGCACTGGATCGACGCGATCGAGGGCCTGTCGGTCGGCGAATCGCTATTCAAGTTCCACGACGAGCGCGGGACCGAGCAGACCTTCATCTGCCCGGTGTGCAAGGGGACGCTCCGGAAGACGGCGCCGATCTCCACCGAAGAGTTCAAGTTCCTGAAATCGGTGGCGAAGGGCGAGCCGAAGATCACGATGCCCTCGCCCTCGACATTCCATTTCTGGCGCGGCGACCGCGGCTTGCAAGGCTCGCCCTACAAGAACGCCGCCGCGTTCTACGACGATCTCTGCGCGATCTACCGCCAGGAGATCGCCGATCTCGCGGCCCTTGGCTGCCGCTACGTGCAGCTCGACGAAGTTGCCATCATCATGCTCGGCGATCCCGAGATCCGCGCGAAGGTGAAGGCACGCGGCGAAGACCCCGACGCGCTCATGGCGCTCTACATCAAGGCGATGAACGACGCCGTGAAGGGCCGCCCGAAGGGCGTCACCGCCGCGATGCACATCTGCCGCGGCAATTTCAAGGGCAAGTGGCTCTCGGAAGGCGGCTACGACGCGATCGCCGAGCGCGTGTTCAAGGAAGTGGACGTCGACGCGTTCTGCCTCGAATACGACACGGCGCGCGCCGGAGATTTCAAGCCGCTCGCGCACGTGCCGAAGGGCAAGACGGTGGTGCTCGGCCTCGTGTCGACGAAGACGCCTGCGCTCGAAAGCGCCGACGGGCTCGTGAAGCGGATCGAAGAGGCGGCGAAATACATCCCGAAGGACCACCTCTGCCTCTCGCCGCAGTGCGGCTTCGCGAGCACCGTCGCCGGCAACCCGGTGACGCCCGAAGACGAGCAGAAGAAGCTCGGCCTCATCGTCGACGTGGCGAAGAAAGTGTGGGGAACCGCCTGAGGCGCCGCGCCGGCGGCCGCGCTATTTGAGCTCGATCAGCGGCTCGAAGCTTGCGCCTCGGGCTGCCGGCGCATACAGGCCCTTGCGCACGCCGAGCAGGAACGCGGGGTAGGACTGGCCGCGCTTCAGTACGGGGATGGGCCGCGGTCCCGCAGCCGGCGGTTCGGTGCGCGTCGACTTGTATTCGATGCGGATGGAATCGCCGGGCTTCAGTCCCGAGGCCGAGCGAGAGACGGATTCGACGATCGCCTCCGCTTCCACACTCGTGTGGATGAGCAAGCCTTCGCCCGAGCGCGGGCGCCCGGTCGTCACGACGGGCCGCACCGAGACCGGCACGATGGTGAGCGCCTCGGGCGCCTTCATCTGCCAGTCCCTGTAGTATTTCGGTTCGATCTCGGCGCGCGCCGACGACGACGCGGCAAGCGCCAGTATTGCGGCGGCGGCGAAGCGGCCTGCGCCGCGCCGGAGACCGTGGAACGACCTGAACGTCATCGCGGCATGTCCCTTTCGCAGGCGACCCTATCGCCGCCGAAGGGCGAAACAATGGCGGCGTTCAGCGGCGCTGGTCGAAGCGCCGGCCCGCCAGCGCCGCGGCGATGTTGATCTTCTGGATGTCGATCGTGCCGCCCGCGATGCCCCAGCCCCAGGCGTCGCGCAGCCGTTGCTCCATGCGGAACGCCTTCGAATAGCCGTAGGCGCCGAGAAGCTGCAGCGCGGCGCCCGCCACCTCGCGCGCCATCTCGTTCGCGAAGCACTTGGCCAGGCTCGAATCGAGCAGCGAGGGCAGGCCGTCGGCGGCGTTCTGCGCCGCGCGCCAGATGAGCAGACGCGCCGCCTCCACCTTCATCGCCATCTCGGCCAGCTTGATCTGCACGGCCTGGAATTCGACGATCGGCTTGCCGAACTGCCTGCGCTCCTGCGTGTAGGCGAGCGCGTCTTCGAGCGCGGCCGCGGCGATCGCCAGCGCCATCGTGGCGTTGCCGCAGCGCTCGAGATCGAAGGCTTCCATCAATTTCGGAAAGCCGCCGGCCGGCACGATGAGATTCTCGCGCGGAACACGCACCGCATCGAAATAGATGTCGGCCGAGGGAATGCCGCGGAAGCCCATCAGCTCCTCGGGCTTGCCGAACGAGACGCCCTTCATTCCCTTCTCGACATAGACGGCGCCGATGCCCTTCGCGCCCGGCGCGTCGGACAGGCGGCAATAGACGACATAGCCGTCGGAATGGCCGCCGCCGCTCGACCAGCGCTTCTGGCCGTTCACGACGATGTGGCCGCCCTCGATCACGCCGCGGGTCTTGAGGTCGGTCAGCGCCGAACCAGCCTCGGGCTCCGACATCGCGACCGCGACGACGATGTCGCCGCGCGCCGCCGCCGGCAGCACGCGGCTTTTCAGTGCCTCGCTCCCGAAATGCTCGATCGCGCGCATGGGGCCGACGCAGCATTCGAAGATCGGGAACGCCACCGCCGGCGAGACCTTGGCGAACTCCTCGAGCACGAGCAGCGCGTCGAGATGGCCGAGCCCGAGCCCGCCATAGGGTTCGGGCAGATTCACCGCGAGGAA
>CAZUYG010000075.1:0-9597 GCA_964624265.1 uncultured Candidatus Odyssella sp. | reverse complement strand
CACCTGTCCGGTGACCTCGTCGACCTCGACTTCGACCGCCTGCGCGCCGAACACATAGGCGCCGAGATTGGAGAACGGCATGCCGCGCAGCAGCGCGCGCTTCGGATCGAAGCCCGGGCCGTCGAACATCAAGGCGGTGGTGCCGATAATCGGCCCGCCGGCCACGAAATGCGAGAAGCCGGCGACCGCGCCATAGGGCAGGACTTTTCCGGGGACACCCTTCACGCCGACCGCACCGCCATCGCGCAGTTCGAGATCGCCGGGCGCGCACTCGAAGATGATCGACGCGCGCTGCTTGATCTGCTCGCCGACCGCGTCCGATGCCGCCGCGACGGCGCGGCCCACAGTGTAGGTGACGCGGCTCGCGCCGGTGCCCCAATTGTAGGGCGAGGCATCGGTGTCGGGATTGACGAGATTGATGCGCTCCACCGGGACTTTCAGCGACCCGGCGCAGATTTGCGCCAGAGTCGTATCGGAACCCTGCCCGATGTCGACGGCGCCGGTGTTGAGCGAAAAGCTGCCGTCCTCGAGCAGGCGCACGATGGCGCTGGTCGCGAGCACGCCGCTGATGTGCGAAAGGCAGGCCACGCCGATGCCGCGCCGCTTGCCCGGCTTCGCGGCGGTGGGCGCCTTACGGCGGCGGTCCCACTCCGATGCCGCGCGCAGCTTCTCGAGACACTCGACGAGTCCGCACGCTTCGACCTTTTGCCCGCCGGCCCAGCTATCGCCCGGCTTCATCGCATTCTTGAGCCGGAGATCGAGCGGATCGATGCCGAGCCTGGCCGCGAGATCGTCGAGATTCGCCTCGCTCGCGAACGCCGTCTGCGGATTGCCGAAGCCGCGAAAGGCGCCGGTGCGGACCTTGTTGGTGTAGACGGCGCGCCCGACGCACTTGACGTGCGGCACGCGATAGGGCCCGCGCGCCATCAGCATGCCGAAGCCCATCACGCCCGGGCTCTCGTCGGCATAGCCGCCGGCGTCGAACACCGCCTCGAATTCGCGGGCGACCAGCGTGCCGTCGCGCTTGGCGCCGGTCTTGACCCGCACCTTCGCCGGGTGGCGGATCCGCATCATCGTGACGTCTTCGTCGCGCGTGAGCACGACCTTGACCGGCCGGCCGGTGGCCTGCGCGAGCGCGACGGCGACGATCTGCGTGCCGGGCTCCGATTTGCCGCCGAAGCCGCCGCCGATCCGCGTCGCGATCACGCGGACCTTCGCCATCGGAATGCCGAGGGCCTCCGACACGGCTCCCTGAATCTTGAAAATGCTCTGCACGCAAGACCAGATCGTGACCTTGCCGGCCGCGTCGAACTCGGCGACGGCGCCGTTGGTCTCGAGATAGGCGTGCGCCTGCCCCGGAGTCTGGTATTCGCCTTCGACGATCACGTCGCAGTCCGCCCAGGCGGCGTCGACATTGCCTTCGGCGACCGTCGAGATCGAAAGGACGTTGCGCCCGCTGAACTCCGCCGGAAAGACCTTGATGTACTTGTCGAAGCCTTCGTGAATCAGCGGCGCGTCGGGCTTCTGCGCCTCGTCGACGTCGAACACGGCGGGAAGCTCTTCGTACTCGATATCGATGTAGCCGAGCGCGCGCCGCGCGGTGGCGATGTCGACCGCCGCCACGGCCGCGACCGGATCGCCGATGTAGCGAACCTTGTCGCGCGCGAGCGCGGCCTCGTCCTTGATGAAGGCGCCGAGATGATGCGGCGCGAGCTCCGGCCCGACGATGACGGCCTTGACCCCGGGCAGCGCGAGCGCGCGCGACGTGTCCCAGCGCTTGATGCGGCCGTGCGGGATCGGGCTGCCGAGAATCGCGCCGTGCAGCATGCGCGGCCGCACGATGTCGTCGACATATTGCGCCTGGCCGAGAACCTTCTCGCGGACTTCGAGCCGCGGCAGCCGGAGGCCGACGGCGCTCGCGGGCGCATTCATGGCGAAATCCTCTCGCTGGCGAGCCGGACGGCATCGACGATCTTGGTGTAACCCGAGCAGCGGCAGAGATTGCCCGAGAGCGCTTCCCGGATTTGCGGCACGGTGGGCTTGCGCGTGCGGCGCAGCAGCGCCTCGGCGGCGAGCACCATGCCGGGCGTGCAATATCCGCATTGCACCGCGCCGGTTTCGATGAAGGCCTGCTGCACGGCCGAGGGCGTGGCCCCGCCGGCGACGCCCTCGATGGTCGTGATGGCGCGATCACGGCAGCCGACGGCCAGCGTGAGGCACGCGCGCGCCGGTACGCCGTCAATCAGCACCGTGCAGCTGCCGCAGACGCCCTGGTTGCAGCCGAGCTTCGTGCCGGTGAGCGCGAGGTGCGCGCGCAGGACATCGAGCAGCGTCTGGGTCGCGCCGACGCTGAGCGATTCGCGCTCGCCATTGACCGTCAATTCGACCCGAATCATCGAATCCCCACTCGATTTACCTGCGAAGCGCGTCCGCGACGCGCACGACCAGTTTCGGCACCAGACCGCGTCGGTACGCCGCCGAGCCGCGCACGTCGTCGACCGGATCGGTGGCCGCCGCGAGCGTCTTCCCGAGATCCTCGAGCGCCCGGACGCTGAGCGGCCGCCCGATCAGCGCGCGTTCGGCATCGCGGTCGCGCACGGGGCGCGGGCCGACGGCGCCGAGCGCCACCGCGATGTGCGTGCAGATCTCCTGCTGCCTGCCCAACAGAACCGCGACGGCCACGGTGGCGTAGTCTCCGTCCACGCGCGTCAGCTTGAAATAACCGCCGCGCGCGCCCGCCGGCGGCGGCGGAACGCGCACGGCCGTAACGATCTCGCCGGGCTCGAGCGCGGTCGTGAGATAGTCTTGAAAGAACTCGGCCGCCGCCACGATGCGCCGGCCCGCGAGGCCGGCGATTTCGATGTCCGCATCGGAGGCGACCAGAGCGGCGGGATAGTCCGAATTGGGATCGCCGTGCGCGACGGCGCCGCCGATGGTCCCGAAGCTGCGGATCGGCGGATGCGCGATCGCCCCGGCCGCCTGCGCGATCAGCGGAAATTCGCGTGCGGCAACCTCCGCGCCGGCCACGGCCTCGTGGGTGGCCGTGCCGCCGATGCGCAGCGCACCATCCGCTTCGCGCGTGATCGCCGACAGTTCGGAGACCCGCGCCAGGCTGACCAGCGCCGCGGGCTCGACCAGGCCGGCATTCATCATCGCCACGAGCGTTTGGCCGCCGGCAATGCAGCGCGCGCCTTCGACGGCATTCAGCAGTCGCAGCGCCGCGTCGAGCGTCTCGGGCTCATGGTATTCGATCGACACGCAAGCGCCCTCCTGCGTCAGCCGCGTCAGCGCCGATCAAGGGGTGCTCGCGGCGAATGGGCGGAGCCTGCGAGACCATGCCCGCACGCTGCGTCACCGGCGGCCGCCGCGCCGCCTCCCCCTCGCAGAGACGCACAACGTCACGACATTCAAACAATGTCATCTTCAGCGCTGGATTGAAACGAGTCAAGCGGCACCGGCCGGCGTCCGCGGCTTCGCTGCCTCGCGCCGGGCGCCCGCCCGCCCATTAGGCCGGCGCGACGCTCGCCCGCCTGTACCAATCGACGATCTCGCTCCCCGTCGTGATCCAGACGGCCTCGTGCTTGCGGATGTGCGCCAGCGCGCGCTCCAAATAGCGCGCGCGGTATGGATGGCCGATCAGGAACGGATGCAGCGCAATCGAGAGAACGCGATAATTCCCGAGGCCGTCCTCGTAAAGCGTGTCGAACTGATCGACGACCATGCGGAAGAAATCCTCGCCGGAGCCGCCGCGATCGAGGAAGGCCGGAATGTCGCCGATCTCGAGCGTGTAGGGAATCGCGACGACGGGCTTCGACTTCGTCTTGATGTAATAGGGCTGCTCGTCGTTGCACCAGTCGGCGACATAGTCGATGCCCGCCGCCGCCAGGATATCGAGCGTGTTGTCGGTCTCGGTCAGCGCCGGGCCCAGCCAGCCGCGCGGCCGCTTGCCCGTGTGCTTCGCGATCGTGTCGAGCACGCCCGCGATGACCGGGCGCTCGGCCTCTTCCGGCATTCCGGTGAACAGCGACGAGTTGTTCTCGCCATGCGCCATCCATTCCCAGCCGAGTCGCGTCCCTTCCTGGACGATCTCCGGATAATGGAGGCAGGCCTCGGAATTGAGCGCCGCGGTCGCCACGAACTTCTGCCGTTCGAGGATTTCCATCAGGCGCCAGATGCCGACGCGCGCGCCGTAGTCGCGCCAGGCATAGTTCAAGACGTCGGGCTTCAGCCCGGCCGTCATCGGCGTCAGCGAGATCGCCGGTCGATCGTAGCGGAAATGCTCGACGTTGGGCGTGATCCACACCGCGACCCGCGCCCCGTTGGGCAAATTCAGTTTCGGGCGCCGGGCGATCGGCGAATACTCAAAGCGGCCGTGCTCCATCTTTAGCCCTCTCCACGCCGTTCGCGCGGCGGTATGAACATTGTTCGTGCAGTGACGGAATGCGTTTTCATTCCAGATTTTTGGCGCGATTTTGACAAGCTTCCGCGAACGGCGTTACTGTCTTTGCGTGGACGTGCCTACAGTGCGCTTCAACCGGCAGCAGCAGAGGGGGTTTGCCGCCATGGTCGTGCAGACAAGCCGCAGGCAATTCGGTGCCCTTGCCCTTGGCGGACTCGCGGCGCTCGCCGCAAAGCCGGCCTTCGGCGCCGATCCGCTCAAGATCCGCATCGCGTGGTCGGTGACGCCGGCGCAGCTGGCGCCGATCATGGGCATGCCGCCCGGCGTGGCCAAGCACCTCGGCAAATCCTATACGCTCGAGGCGACGCGCGTGCCGGGATCTGGCGCGACGCTGACGGCGCTGGGCGCGGGCGAGCTCGATATCGCGCCGATGACGTTCATCCAGCTCGGACCGGCCATCCACAACGCCGGCATGAACGACCTGCGCATCGTCGGCGACGAATTCCGCGACGGCGTCGATGACTACAACACCAACGAATACATGGTGTTGAAAGACAGCCCGATCAAAGAGATCAAGGATCTCAAGGGCAAGATCTTCGCCACCAACGGGATCGGCGGCGGGCAAGACGTCTTCGCGCGCGTCATGTTGCGCAAGCACGGCCTCGAATACCCGCGCGATTACACGATCATCGAGGCGCAGTTCCCGACCATGCGGGCCATGCTCGCCGAAAAGAAGGCCGACCTCATCATCGGCGTGAAGCCGTTCACCGAGGATCCGGCCTTCAAGGCGATCGCGCGCACGCTGTTCACGCAGAAAGAAGCCGTCGGCGCCTCGGATATGCTGTTCCTCACCTCGCGGACCGGCTACATCCAGAAGAACCGCGCGGTTCTGGTCGACTTCTTCGAGGATTACATCCGCGTCACGCGCTGGTTCATGAATGCCCAGAACCACAAGGACGCGGTCGACATCGTGTCGAAATACACGAAAGTTCCGCCCCAGCGCCTCGGCTGGATCTTCACGAAGAATGACTTCTATCGCGATCCGAACGCGCGGCCCGACGTCGAAGGCATTCAGCGCAACCTCGACATGCTGAAAGACTTCAAATTCCTGAAGTCGGACCTGGCGATCAAGAACTACGTGGATCTCAGCCTGATCGAGGAAGCCGCGAAGCGCGTCGGCTAGCGCCGGCGCGGCGCACGCACCATCCAGCCGACCCGGGGCGCACGCGAGTGCGCCCCTTTCGTTTCCGGACCGATTCCGCTTTATCCGCCGCGCCGGACGCGTTAGGGTCAGCTGTCCGACATTTGGCTCTTTCATGGGTTTGCAGGTTCCGGTTCGCGCCAGGACGCTTTCCGCGCAGGTCGCCGAACAGGTGGTGTCTCTGATCACCTCCGGCACCTGGCCGGTGGGCACGCGCATTCCGCCGGAGAACACGCTGGTCGGGAACCTCGGGGTCAGCCGCAACACCGTCCGCGAAGCGCTGCGATCGCTCGTGCATTCGGGCATGCTCGAGGCCCGGCCCGGCGACGGCACCTACGTTCGAACGCCGAGCGAGCTGGAGGCGCCGCTCGTGCGCCGCGCACGGCGCGCCCGTCTCGAAGAGGCCGTGGAGGTGCGCGCGCTGCTCGAGCAGCAGGCGGCGCGGCTTGCTGCGATGCGCCGCACCGCGGCGGATATCCGGCGGCTGCGCGCGGCGCTGGACCGGCAGCGCCGGGCCAGCGAGGCCGGCGACAGCGCCGCCTACGCAAGAGCCGACGGCGATCTGCATCGCGCGGTCGTCGGCTGCACCCGCAACGATTTCCTCGCCGAGATCTACGAGGTTCTGGGCGGAGCGCTGAAGCTTTCGGTCAGCCCCGAACTCTGGAATCGCATGCTGGCGGTCGAGGAAGTGGCGCACCACGCGGCGCTCGTCGACGCCATTGCCGCCGGCAAGCCGGCCGCCGCCGAGCGTGCGGCGGTGATGCTGATCGAGGCGCTGCGCCGGGCGCTGCTGTCCGGACTGCGGGCGCCACGCCGCGCCCGACGCCGCTCAAACGGGGGATAGGCCATGAACACCGTTACGACGCCGCTGCACGCCGCATCGTCCGCCCCGCCCTCGTTCACGCGGCTTTCCAACGGCGAGGACCTGGCGGCAATCGTGCGGCCGCAGGAGGGCCTCGTCTCGCGCCGGATTTTCGCCGATCCCGAGGTCTACGCGCTCGAGCTCGAGCGGATCTTCGCGCGCGCCTGGTTCTTCCTCGGGCACGAGAGCGAAATTCCGCAGCCGGGCGACGCGGTCACGCGCGTGTGCGGGGTCGACCCCGTGATTCTCGTGCGCGACGACGACGGCGTCGTGCGCGCGTTCCTCAATTCGTGCCGGCATCGCGGCATGCGCGTCTGCCGCACCGACCGCGACAACGTGCGCTTCTTCCGGTGCCCCTATCACGGCTGGACCTACCGCAACAACGGCGAGATGCAGGCCGCCTCCTGCGAGAACCACTACGGCCCCGGCGAGCTTGAAAAAAGCGAGCTGGGACTGATTCCGGTGGCGAAGCTCGCGAGCTACCGCGGGCTGTATTTCGCGACCTGGGACAAGGCCGCGCCGACGCTCGAAGATTGGCTCGGCGACATGCGCTGGTACATGGACATCATCTTCGGGCGCACCGGCGAGCTGGAATTCGTCGGCGTGCCGCAGGTGTGGGACGCCGAGTGCTCGTGGAAATTCGTCAGCGACAATTTCACCGACAATTTCCATGTCTTCTGGTCGCACCAGAGCCTGGTGCAGCTCGGCCTGCTGCCCGATTTCCCGGATTTCGCCGCGCACGGCCACATGGTGACGGCGGGCAACGGGCACATCCTGCATTTCGTGCAGGGCGCGCCGGGCGAGGAAGCGACGATGGGCCTCGGCCTGCCCAAATCGATGTGGCCGCGGTTCGCGCAGAATCTCAATCCGGCCCAGGCCGAGATCGCCATGAAGCACGGCTACAGCGCCGGCACGATGTGGCCCAATTTCCACTGGCTCCAGCTCACGACGGCCGCCGACATCGAGACGCCGCCGGTCGGCATCCTGAACCTGCGGCTCGAATATCCGCTCTCGCCGACCCGCACCCGCTCCTACTCGTGGTTCGCGATCGACAAGGCGGCGCCGCCCGAATATCGCAAGATCTCCTACCAGAACTACGTGCGCAATTTCGGCCCCGGCGGAATCTTCGACCAGGACGACATGGAGAACTGGGAAGAATGCACGGCGGCCGCGATCGGCCCCGCTTCCAAGCGCCACACGCTGCATCACCGCATGGGCCTCAACCGCCAGCCCGACCCGAGCTGGAAGGGGCCGGGCATCTGCTACCCCGACAGCTATGGGGAGATGACGCAGCGCGCCTGGTATGGCGAGTGGCTGCGGATGATGTCGAAGCCGCTTGCCGGCGCCAACGGCGGAGGGCCGCGATGAGCGCCGCCGCCAGCGCCAGCGCCGCCGCCGCTTCGTGTATGCCGGGCACCCCGCTCTATGGCGAGGTGGTCGAATTCCTGTATCGCGAGGCCGATCTCCTCGACACCTATCGGTACGGGGAATGGCTGGAGCTTCTCGCCGAAGACATCCTCTACGACATGCCGGTGCGCACGAACCAGTTCCGCGCCGCCGGCGAAGGATTTCAGGACATGGCGTTCTTCGACGAGAACTACGTCTCGCTGAAGACCCGCGTGAAGCGGCTGGAGACCGAATTCGCATGGGCCGAGACGCCGCCCTCGCGCACGCGCCACTTCGTGAGCAATATCCTCGTGGCGCCCGGCGAACGCGCCGGGGAATTGGCCGTGAGGCTCAATTTCATGGTGACGCGCACCCGGGCCGATCACGGCTATCAGTTCTTCACGGGCCGGCGCGAAGACACGCTGCGGCGCGCGGCGGACGGCGGCTTCAAGATCGCCCGGCGGCGTATCTTCGGCGATCAGACCGTTCTCACGAACACCAATCTCAGCGTTCTGTTCTGAGCATCGCCATGCTGGATGCCCGAGAAGGCGCGGCCTTTGTCGACGTGGCGAAACTTGAGGAGCTTCGCGAAAATTTCGCGACTCTGTTCAAGGTGGCCGGCCGCGCGATCGTGATCGCCCGCACGCCGGCCGGCATCAACGCCTATGACGGCACCTGCACGCACGCCAAGTTTCATTTCGGAACGTCGCGGCTCGCCGGCGGGTGCGAGATCGAATGCCCGATCCACGGCGCGCGCTTCGACGCCGCCACCGGCGCGGTCACGAAAGGGCCCGCCAAGCTGCCGCTTCAGCGCATCGAGGCCGTCGTCGAGAACGGGATCGTTCGCGTCCGAGTCGATTGGGCCGAGCCGAGCTGAGAGCGCGCGCGGACGGTTCAAGCCACATTCGAGCAGAGGGGATTTGCGATGGGAGCGCTGGAAGGCCAGGTTGCGCTGATCACGGGCGGCGGTTCCGGCATCGGACGCGCCGTCGTCGACCGCTTCGTCGAGGAAGGCGCGCGCGTCGGCGTCGTCGACATCGTCAAGGATCGCCTCGACGAGCTTGCCGCCGCCTACGGCAATCGCGTGACCTGCATCGAGGGCGACGTGACGACCCTAGAGGGCAACCGCAAGGCGGTGCAGCAGACGGTGGGCGCCTTCGGCAAGCTCGACGTGTTCGTCGCCAATGCCGGCGTCGGCGACGCGTTCCGCGAGATCGTCGACATTCCGGAGGCGGACCTCGCCAAGGTCTACGCCGACATCTTCGACGTCAACGTCAAGGCCGTGATCATCGGTGCGCGCGTGGCGCTGCCCGAGCTCTTGAAGACTGGCGGCTCGATCATCGTCACGCTGTCGAACTCGTCGTTCTATCCCGACGGCGGCGGCGTCATGTACATCGCGAGCAAGCACGCGGCGCTCGGCGTCGTGCGCCAGCTCGCGCACGAGTTCGCGCCGCATGTCCGCGTGAACGCCGTCTCGCCCGGCGCCACCAAGACCGACAAGCTCATGCCGGCCAGCCTCGGCCTCGACGAGAAGGGCCAGCGCATCCGCACGCAGACGCATCCCTCGAACAAGGACGCGGCCGTGGAGGCCGTGACACCGCTCAGAATGCACGCCTATCCCGCGCACCATGCCGGCGCCTTCGTGCTGCTCGCCTCGCGCCGCGACAACGTCGCGATGACGGGCTCGGTCATCAAGACGGAAGCCGGTCTCGGCATCCGCGGTCTCCGCCGTGTGCGCGGCGGCGACGA
>CAZUYG010000074.1:0-9598 GCA_964624265.1 uncultured Candidatus Odyssella sp. | reverse complement strand
GCAGCGACTTACGACTCGTGGTGGAAGCGCACCCAGCCGGTGCAGCTCGACTTCTGGAACAGGCCGCCGCGGTTGCAGACCTGCACCGAGTAGTGCTGGTTGTAACCCTTGCGGAACCCGAACATGTACACTTGGCCCGGCTTCACTTCGAGCTGGCCGCCGTTGCGGCGCACGTTGAAGTGCGTCCAGTTGTTGCCGCGGAAGCTCAGATAGACGTTGACCATCCGGCCGTCGTCGCGGCTCTCCGCGCAGATTCCGTTCGTGCAGGCTTTCGCGGCCGCGGGGCTGGCCATGGCGGCGGCGCCGGCGATCGACATCAGGGCGAGGCCGGCAATCGTTGCGATGCGGGACATGGTGTTTCTCCTGTCAGAGAGTTGTGGGCGGTGAACTCGGAACGCGCGGAACATAACAACCTGTAGGTGACAAGAGCCTGAACCGCCGCGTGATCGCGGTGTGACGGCCGTCACACCGCGCCGCGCGCGCGATCCGGCGACGGCGGCGGGCCTTGCGCTGAATCAATGAAGCGGCGCGGCGATCGGCTAAGGCATACCGCGATGCTTCAGCCGGGACGGTGCGCGTGCCGTTGAACCTCAAGATCGAAACGCTGTCCGCGCCGCAGGGCGACGCGCTGCCGGCCGAGGCCGTCGAGCGCAAGGGGCTCGGCCATCCCGACACGATCGCCGATGCCGTCGCCGAAGCGGCGAGCGTGGCGCTCTCGCGCCGCTACCGCGCCGAATGCGGGCGGATCCTCCATCACAACGTCGACAAGGTGCTGCTCGCGGGCGGTGCGGCGGAGCCGGCGTTCGGCGGCGGGCGCGTCACGCAGCCGATGGAGCTTTTTCTCGCCGGGCGCGCCGCCGCCAATTTCGACGGCAACAGCATCCCGGTCGGCGAGATCGTCGCCGATGCGGCGAAGGCATGGCTGCGCGCGAAGCTGCCCGCGCTCGATGCCGAGCGGCACGTGCGCGTGCACAGCCTCGTGCGGCCCGGCTCGGCGGATCTCGTCGCGCTGTTCGAGCGCCAGCGCAAGACCGGCGCGGTGCTCGCGAACGACAGTTCCATCGGCGTCGGCTTCGCGCCGCTGAGCCGCCTCGAAAACGCGGTTGGCGCCATCGAGCGGAAGCTCACCGCCGCCGCGACGCGCAAGGCCCATCCCGCCATCGGCGCCGACGTGAAAGTGCTCGGCCTGCGCGAAGGCGAGCGGGCGCAGTTCACGATCGCCACCGCGATGGTCGGCGGCGCGCTCGCCGACGCCGCCGCCTATCGCGCGGCGACGGAAACGGTGGCGGCGCTGGCGCGCGAGGCCGCGATCGCGTGCGGCTTCGCCGACCCGGCCATCGCCGTGAATGCGGCGGACGATCCGGCGGCGGGCAGCCTCTATCTCACCGTGACCGGCCTTTCCGCCGAAGCGGGCGACGACGGGCAGGCCGGGCGCGGCAACCGCGCCAACGGCCTGATCACGCCCTACCGCCCGATGACCATGGAATCGGTCGCCGGCAAGAACCCGGTCTCGCATGTCGGCAAGCTCTACAACATCGCGGCCGGGCTCATCGCGGCGCGCATTGCCGAGGCATTGCCGGAGCTCGGCGCGGTGCATTGCTATCTCGCGAGCCAGATCGGGCGGCCGATCCAAGAGCCTTTGACGGCGACGGTGCTCGCGGCGCCGAAGCGGGAGCGCGGCCTCGCGCGCCATGCGGACGAGATCGGACGTATCGTGGCGGACGAGCTGGCGCGCATCGGCGATATCGCCGACGCGCTGATCGACGGCAGCATCGCGCTCGACCGCTGGCCGCTGCGCGCGCCGCCCGAGGTCTGGGCGACGCTCTCGGAAGCGCACCGCGCGCTGCTCGATGAAATCGAAGCCGAGGCCGGGAACACCGCGGACTATACCGGCCGCCGGCGGTTCGCGCCGCGCACGATGGCGGCGATGGCCAAGGTGCCGCGCGAGAAATTCGTGCGGGCCGGCGAGGAGGAAGCGGCCTATCTCAACATGCCGCTGCCGATCGGCTACGGGCAGACGATCTCGCAGCCCTACATCGTGGCGCTGATGACCGACCTGCTCGACCTCGAAGGCGGCGAGCGCGTGCTCGAGATCGGCACCGGCTCGGGCTACCAGGCGGCGATCCTCTCGGGGCTCGCGCGCGAGGTGTTCAGCATCGAGGTCGTCCCGGAGCTGGCGTTCGAGGCCGGCGTCAAGCTCGCGCGGCTCGGCTATCGCAATGTCACCGTGAAGGCCGGCGACGGCGCCAAGGGCTGGCCCGAAAAGGCGCCGTTCGACGCGATCATCGTGACGGCGGCGGCGGGCGAGGGCATTCCGCCCGATCTCGTGGCGCAGCTGCGCCCCGGCGGCCGCATGGTCGTACCCGTCGGCCAAGGACGGTTCGCGCAGAACCTCATTCTCGTCACCAAGGACGAAGCGGGCCGCGTCACGCAGAAATCGGTCCTCCCGGTGGCATTCGTGCCGCTGGTGACCGGTTAAGACGGCGGCTTGCGCCGGCGGCTTAACAACGGAGACCGCGGGTGTATGCTTGCGGAAACCGAGCCGGGGCGGACCATGGCCATGCACTTTGCCACGATCGATGCGCTCGTCGCCGATCTTGCGGACGGCGCCGTCGTCGCCGCGATGAAGGACACGAGCGGCGCGCCGATGGCGCTGGCGCGCGCGCTGATCAGGAAGGGCGTGCGCAACCTCCACCTCGTCAACATGCCGACCGGCGGGCTGTTCGCCGACGTGCTGATCGGCGCCGGCTGCGTCGCCACGGTCGAGGGCGGCGGGGTCAGCCTCGGCGAATACGGGCAGGCGCCGTGCTTCGTGCGCGCGGTCAAGTCCGGCGCGGTGCGCCCGCTCGATACGACCTGCCCGGCCGTCTATGCGGCGCTCCAGGCCGGCGAGAAGGGCAACCCGTTCATGCCGCTGCGCGGCCTGATCGGCTCCGACATCCTCACCCATCGCTCCGACTACCGGGTGATCGACAACCCGCTGGCGCCGGACGGACTCCGCGATCCGGCGGATCGCGCCATGCGCGATCCGATCGTCCTGATCCCGGCCATCCGCCCGGATCTGGCGCTGATCCACGCGCCGATGGCCGACCGCGCGGGCAACCTCTGGATCGGCCGCGACCACGAGCTGCGCATCCTCGCCCACGCCGCCCGGCGCACCGTGGCCACGGTCGAGCAGATCGCCGAGGGCGACCTCGACGCCGACGCGCTGCGGGCCGCGGGCGTCATCGCCGCGCTCTACATCGATGCGGTGGGACACGCGCCGGGCGGCGCGCTGCCCTGCGGCATGCCCGGCCTCTACGACGAAGACAGTGCCGCGATGGCTGCCTATGCGCGCGCCGCCGCGACGCAAGAGGGCTTCCGCGCCTGGCTCGACGCGTTCCTCGCCGGCGACGCCCCGGCCCGGCACGCGGCGGAGTGAAGATCGAACGCGCCGAAGGCGCACCCGAATTTCCCCGTATTCTCCGCATCCTCCGGCTTTTTCCTCGTTTTGGACGGCGCGCTTGATGGCCGAGAGCTTCCGTACCGAAGAGCTGCTGATCGCCGTCATCTGCCGGCTGCTCGAGGGCTGCCGGCACATCGCGGTGGGCGTGTCGTCGCCGATCCCCGGCTCGGCGGCGCTGCTGCGCCGCGCGCTGGAGGGAAACCGGCCGAAGGTGTCGGTGATCGGCGCCGAGATCCCCGAATTCCGCACCGATGGCGGAGTCGACATGTTCGACTGCGCGGGGCAGGGCCGCATCGACGCCTTCTTCCTCTCCGGCGGGCAGATCGACGGGGCGGCGAACATCAACCTGGTCGGGGTCGGGAGCTATCCCCGCCAGACGGCGCGCTGGGGCGGCTCGTTCGGCTCCGCTTACCTCTATTTCGTCGTGCCGCGCGTCATCCTGTTCCGCGAGGAGCACAGCCGGCGCGTGCTGGTGCCGAAGGTGGATTTCGTGAGCGCGCCCGGCTGGAGCCCCGAGGGCGTCTACCGCCCCGGCGGCCCGGTCGCGCTGGTCACGCCGCTGTGCCTGTTCACCTTCGACAAGGCGCGCCGCCGCTTTGCGCTGGCCAGCCTCCATCCCGGCGTCACGCTGGAGCGGGTGCGCGACGAAACCGGTTTCGATTTCGATGCCCCCGGCAACGTTCCCGAAACGATTCCGCCGCAGAATGAGTGGCTGGCGCTGCTGCGCGGGCGGGTGGCGCGCGAGATCGCCGACCCCTATCCGCGGTTCGCGGCCCGCGTCTTCGGCGCGGCCCCGGCAACGGCCTGAAGGAGCCGAACCATGGTCGTGCCGCCGCGGCACGCTCGCCGCAGTTCCGACGTAATCTCCGGTGAGAAAACAGGTGCATGTGCCGAATCCGCGGGTTAGAACCCGCGCGTGAGCCGCCCGGCCAAGGTCCAAGGGGACGCCGGAACGAGACCGGTCTCAGAGAACAGTGTTCCAGCCACACAAGAGGATAACGATGCGCGCACTTTCCGCCGCCGTCCTGGCGGCGACAGCGACGTTTGCCGTCCCGGCCTACGCTCAGGACTGGGGCTGCGCCAAAGTCACCGACACGATCCTGGCGCCCGGCGCGAAGCCGCAAAAAGGTCAGGTCGACGCCCGCAAGCTCAACCCGCCGCTCAAGGACAAAGAGGCCTTCATCGAATACATGATGAAGGCCCGCGGCGACGACCGTGCGCAGCTCTCGCGCAAGTGGGACCTGATGCAGAACTACGTCAGGAACGGCACGATCAAGGGCGACGACGTGCTGCGCGCGTTCCTGCTCACGGCGCGCGAGGAATTCTCCCGCGCCCGCGCCCCGGCCGACGCCTACAAGACCAGCTTCCTGACGATCGGCTGCGGCGTCACGATTTCCGGCCCCGGCATGGTCGCGAAGATGACGACCGAGCTGAAGGTGAAGCCGGGCGAGAAGGTGCTCGAGATCGGCACCGGCTCGGGCTATCAGTCGGCGGTTCTCGCGAACCTGACGGACCAGGTCTACACGATCGAGATCATCCCGCCGCTCGCGAAGTTCACCGACAAGCTGCAGAGCGAGCTGGCGACCGGCCGCTTCCAGGAGCTTTCGGCCATCAAGCGCAAGGCCGCCGACGGCTATTACGGCTGGGAAGAGATGGGGCCGTTCGACAAGATCATCGTCACGGCCGGCATCGATCACGTCCCGCCGCCGCTGCTGAAGCAGCTGAAGCCGAACGGCGTCATGATCATCCCGATCGGCGATCCGGGCTGCCAGCACGTCCTCAAGATCACCAAGGACGCCGAGGGCAAGACGACGCGCCGCGACATCTACGAAGACGCCGCGCGCCGCCCCAACTGCCGCACGCAGACGCTGTTCGTCGCCTTCACGAAGTACGACAAGGAAGGCAAGACGGTATCGCGCTTCGGCAGCAAGCCCGAAGAAGAGAAGAAGCCGCAATAACCGGAAGAAGGGTCGTCGCTTGACCCAGGCCGCAACGACGGGAATGGAGAGCCAGCGGCTCTCCATTCCTTTTTATGTCACCGTCGGACTGATCGCGGGCGCCATCATCGCGTACCAGATCGCCGTCATGCGCGTCTTTTCGGTCGGCACCTGGAGCCATTTCGGCTCGCTGACCGTCAGCATGGCGATGCTCGGCTTCGGGCTGATGAGCGCGGTGATGTGCGTCAGCACGCGCTTTTTCGAGCGGTATTGGGGCAGGCTCGTCGCCCTGTCTCTCTTCACGTTCGGCCCGCTGATGGTGGCGGGCAATACGCTGGCGCAGAAGGTCGGTTTCAACCCGATCGAGCTGATCTCGAACCCGCAGCAGAAATACGACCTGCTGCTGCTGTTCGTCTGCTACTTCGTGCCGTTCCTGCCGGGCGCGCTGTTCCTCGGCCTCGCCTTCCTGCGCGCGCAGGCGGTGTTCGGCAAAGTGTATTTCGCCGACCTCGTCGCCTCGGGCCTCTGCGGGCTCATTTTCCTGGCGGCGATGTACGTCGCGGCGCCGGAATGGATCATCATGGTGCCGCTGGCGCTGTGGCTGGTCGGCGCGCTCGTGTGGTTCGGCGCGCAGGGCCGTATCGTGAGCATGGCCGTCATCGCCGCGCTGGCCGCGGCCTCGGTCTGGGCCACGAATCACTACACGCAGATCGAGGTGAACCAGTTCAAGGGCATCAGCTACGCGCGCAAGTTCGAGGACAGCAAGCGCATCTACCGGAACTTCGGCCCGTTCGGCGATCTCGAAGTCTTTGCCAGCTCGTATTTCCACTTCGCGCCGGGCCTGTCCGACAACGCGGCGTCGAAGCTGCCCGAGATGCCGAAGAACTCCTACCTTGGCCTGTTCATCGACAGCGACGGCCCGATCGGCATCATCAAGAAGCTGCCCGACAACCTGAAGGCCTATTTCCAGTTCCTGCCGATGTACATGCCCTATGTGCTGAAGCAGAGCCCCGAAGTCTTCGTCGTGCAGCTGGGCGGCGGGATCTCCACAGAGGTGGCGCGCACGAGCGGCGCGCGCAAGATCACGGTCGCCGAGGGCAATCCCGCGATCCTTTCGACCTTGCGCAATTCCGCCGTCATCACCGATCTCACCGGCAAGCCGCTCGACGATCCGCGCATCACGGTGATCGGCTACGACGGGCGCCTCTACGCGCGCACGCAGCAGAACAAATACGACATCATCGATCTCTCGCTGGCCGATTCGACCGGCCTGTCCTCGCCGGGCGGCTTCGCCATCGTCGAGAAATACAATTACACGCGCGAGACGCTCGGCGACTACATGAACGCGCTGGCGCCGTCGGGCATCCTCTCGATCACGCTCTGGAACAAGGAAGACCTGCCGAAGGCGATCCCGAAATTCCTGGCCACGGTGATCGCGGCCGCGCGCGTGCGCGACGGCGACGAGGCGGCGAAGAAGTTCTTCATCGTCCACACCTACCTCTCCACCGCGACGATCCTCTACAAGAAAGACGGCTTCTCGGATGCCGAGGCCGACAGGCTGGCCAGGCACGCCGAGGAGATGTCGTTCGAGCTGCTCTATCGCCCCGGCATGAAGATCGACCTCGCCGACGAGGACGCGATCTACGCCGGCTACCGCGGCTCCTATTTCCACAGCGGCGACGAAACCGAGGCCGAGGGCGAAGAGCCCGCGCCGGAAAAGGAAGCGAAGCCGCCCGAGAAGGAAGCGGCCCCGCCCGAAAAGGAAGCGAAGCCCGGCGAAGCGCCGAAGCGCGCGGCGCCCAAGCTCTCCTGGGCCAATCTCTACAAGGTGATGATCGCCCGCTATCTGAAGGGCGAGTTCGCCGAAGTAGAGAGGCGCTACGTCTTCGACACGCGCCCGCTCACCAACGAGCGGCCGTATTTCGCCGGCTACATCAAGGTGCTCGACATCCCGAAATTCCTGCACCAGCTCGATGCGGTGTCGGACGAGTGGGGCTATCTGCTGCTGTGGGCGACGCTGATCCTCGCCTTCCTGTTCGGCCTGCTGCTGATGCTGTTCCCGGTGATCTGGGGCTGGAAGACGATCTTCTCGCGCGTGCCCGGCAAGTTCGGGATCTTCGCCTATTATTTCTGCCTCGGCACCGGCTACATCATCGTCGAGGTGGGGCTGATCTCGAAATTTACCGTGGCGCTCGGCAATCCCGCGATCTCGGCCTCGGTGCTGATCACCGGCATGCTGTTCTTCACCGGCCTGGGCTCGCTGTTCACCGGCCGCTACCTCGACCGCTGCCGCACCTTGATGCCGAAGATCTTCGTCGCCATCGCGGCGCTGCTGGCGCTGGGCGCGTTCTTTTTCGATCCGATCCTCCAGGCGATCGGCTCGTGGCCTTATCTGCTGCGCATCGTCGCCTGTCTCGCATTGGTGGCGCCGCCGGCCTTCCTGATGGGCTTCCCGTTCGCCACCGGCATGGCGATGCTCAGCAAGCTCGGCAAGGAGCGCTTCTTCATCTGGGCGTGGGGCATCAACGGCTGCTTCTCGGTGGTGGGCGCGGTCACGGTGCCGATCGTCAGCGTGCTGTTCGGCCACTCGGTGCTGATCCTGGGCGCCGCCGCGGTCTATCTGATCGCGCTGCCGGCGTTCTTCTACCTCTTGAAGCCGATTCCGGGCGCACAGCCGGCCTGAGCCTTACTGGCGAGAGATCCTTCGGCCTCGCTTCGCTCAGCCTCAGGATGACGATGTGGGGGCATTGCGATTCGCGTCATGCTGAGCGCAGCGAAGCATCTCTCGCCGCCGGGAAGGTGGCGCGGCGGCGCGCTCGGCTTCATTCTCGCTATGGCGTGCGCGTGGATGGGCCCGGCCATGGCTGAGTTGCGCCGCGGCGTGACCGCGATCGCGGCACCGTCGCCGGCGGGCGGCCGCACCTTCGTCGCCGAACTCGGCAATGCGCCGTTTCCGGTCGGGCCGGATGCCGTCGACCATCGCGGCGCGCCGTTCTGGCACGGCGTCGATGCCGCGAGCGGCCAGCGCTTCCGCAGGCTCGGCGAGAACCGCCCTTCCCTCGAGGCGGCGGTCTATTCCGATGCGCGCGTGCGGGTTCACGCGCCGCGCGGCTTCGAGCCCGCGCGGCCGTTCCGCCTCGTGCTGTTCCTGCACGGCCACGGCTCCGAGATCGCGGCCACGGTGGCGCGCCATCTCGATTTGCCGGGCCAGATCGACCGTTCCGGCGCCAACGCGGTGCTGATCGCGCCGCAGCTTGCGCTGAACGCGCAGGAATCGGTGCCCGGCAAGTTCGTCGAACCCGGCCGCGCTGCCGCGTTTTTCGCCGAAGCGGAGGCCGTGCTGCGCGCGACGCTCGGCGGCGACGAAAGCGCATGGCGCCGGGCGCCCATCGTCATCGCGGCCTACAGCGGCGGCTACCGCACGGCGGCGCAGATTCTGAAGCACGGCGATCTCGATGCGCGGATCGCCGGGCTCATCATGCTCGATGCGTTCTTCGCCGACGCCGGACTCTATGCCGGCTGGCTGGCGCGGCACCAGCATCGCGCGTTTCTCTACGCGCTGTTCACGCGCTCCAGCGTCGCGGAAACGACGGCGCTCAAGACGCAGCTCATCGAGCGCAACATTCCCTACGCCGTGCGCGACGACGGCGGCCCGCTCGCCGGCATTCGCCTGGTCGAGGTCGAGACCGCGCACGGCGAAGTCGCGCGGGAGGGGCCGCCCGTGGAGCCGGTGGGCGCGCTGCTGCGGCGATTGCAGCCGTAGGGGCGCGCAACGCGCCCCTGCGGGTGACCCGCTACGCCGCCTGCTTGATCAGCCCTTCGGCCACGAGCGCGGCCTGCACGGCCGGGCGGCTGCCGACGCGCTTCTGAAACGCGGTGAGCGCCGGCCACTTGCCGATGTCGAGGCCGACATAGCGCGGCCAGTTCAGCACGGTGAACAGGTAGATGTCGGCGATCGTGAACTGGTCACCCATGAGGTATTGCCGGTTCTCCAGATGCTTGGCGAGCCAGGCGAAGCGCATCTCGAGATCGTCCTTGAACGGCTGCTTCGACGTGTCGGGCAGCTTCTCGCCGTGGCGGAACAGCGGCGTGTGGCCCTTGTGGATCTCGGCCGCGATGAAGTTGAGCCATTCGAGCACGCGGTAGCGCTCCATCGCGCCGGCCGCGGGCAGCAGCTTCGCCGCCGGCATCTGGTCGGCGATGTATTGCAGGATCA
>CAZUYG010000073.1:8475-9688 GCA_964624265.1 uncultured Candidatus Odyssella sp. | reverse complement strand
GCTCGGGCGCGATCGGGCGGAACTCCCCCGCCTCGGCACCGCGCGCGATCAGCCCGCCGATCGCACGCATGCCACGCTTGATGACTTCCTCGTAGTAGAACTTGGCGAGATCCGGGAACGTCGTCGCCTCGGCGATGACGAGCTTCGGAATGGCGCCGAGCTTGCTCTCGGCGATGATGCGCCCGAACGTGGTCACCAGCGCGCGCAGCAATTCGGCCGCCGAGCCCTTGTGCTCGGCGATGCGCCGCTCGGCCATCGCCACGTTGGGCAGCAGCAGCCCGCGCACGACGCTGCGGAACAGCTCCTCCTTGCTCTCGAAATAGAGATAGAGCGTGCCTTTGCTGACTCCGGCGCGCGCCGCCACCTCGTCGAGCTTGGCCGCCGCGAAGCCGCGCGCGGCAAACACGTCGAGCGCCGCGTTGAGGATCTCGCCCGGGCGCTCGTCCTTGCGCCGCTGCCAACGGGGTTTGTGCATGTCTCGGCTTTCAATCTAATAACTGACGGGTCAGTAATTAAATGGAAATGACCGGCGAGTCAATTGGGCCGGATGAACCCGCGCAACCTGCGGCATTGCAGCCCGGTCGCGCGGCATTGCGCCACCAAATCAAGGCGTTAGGATTTCACATCGCCTTTGAGCAGTGGAGGGCCGCGCCTTGGCCGTCGTCACCACCGGCATCCTCGACCTCGCGAAATTCGCTGCGACCCCGCTCGTGCGGCAGCCCTTCGACCACCTGATCGTGCCGGGCTTTATTGCGCCCGGCGCCCTGCCCGGCCTCAACGCCGATTTCCCGGCGATTGCCAAGGGCGGGAGCTACCCCACCGAGTCGCTGAAATTCGGCGGTGCCTTTGCCCGGCTCGTCGAAGAGATCGAGAGCGACACGATGCGGCGTGCGTTTGCCAAGAAATTCGACATCGACCTCGAGGGTCGCCCGGTGATGATCACCGTGCGCGGCCACACGCGCGCGAAAGACGGCCGCATCCATACCGATTCGAAATCTAAGCTGCTGACCGCGCTCATCTACTTCAACGACGACTGGACCGCCGATGGCGGCCGGCTGCGCCTATTGCGCTCGAACGGCAATCTCGAGGACTACGCGGCCGAAGTGCCGCCCGACAAAGGCACGCTGCTCGCCTTCCGCTGCACCGAAACGGCGTGGCACGGCCACAAGCCGTTCGTCGGGCCGCGGCGCACGATCCAGATCAACTGGATGAC
>CAZUYG010000073.1:0-8375 GCA_964624265.1 uncultured Candidatus Odyssella sp. | reverse complement strand
CGCGCCCGGCACGGCATTGACCGCGCGGGCGCGCGTGTTACAAGCGCCCGCGAAAATCGCCGAGCACGGGCCGGGGAATGGCGCTCAAGATCGAGACGTTCAGCAATCAGACCGGCGGCGCGAGCCTGTTCAAGGCGATATCGCATCCGCTTGCCGCGCCCGCCGCCCGCGCGCTGGTCGCGCGGCTCGAAACGTCGGGTCCGGTCGCGATCTACGATCCGCTCGGCTTTGCCGCGACGTTCGCCGAGATCTATCCGCTGTCGGGGGTGAAAACCGCCGGCCTCTTCGTGCAGAAAGTCGAGGCGCTCGACCGGCAGCTGCTGGGACGGCGCGTACAGCCGGTCACGGAGCTCCCCGCCTCGGCCGCCAAGCTCGTCTTCATTCCGGCGTTCGACGCCGAACGCATCGTGGCGCACATCCGCCACCTCGTGCCGGCGGGCGCGGAAATCGTGACGCTCGATCCGCTGCGCCTGCCGGCGCGCATGATCACGAACGCGCAGCGCTATCTCGATCCGCTCAACTTCGCGACCAATTTCGCATTTTTCCGCGACGCGGGCGGCAGGCACACGCGCATCGTGACCGCGAATTACTGGCACGGCCACGGCGCGCGCGGCGTACGCTATTGGGCGCGGCTGTTCGGCGAAGACGGCGCCGTGCTGGCCGAGTGGGAAGACGCGCTTCCCGACGCGGCCGCCGGCCTGGCAATCGACAGCCGCGCGATCCGCGCGCGTTTCGGCCTGATGGACTTCACCGGCCAGCTCTTCCTGCATTTCACCGGCGCCAAGAACCACGACGTCGTCAAATACGCGCTCGACACCTATGGCGACGCGCCCGAAGAGCTTTCCTGCACGCACGACGCGAATGCGTGGCCGGCCGACCGCTACGCCGGCCTGCCCGCGCCGAAGAGCGGGGAAAGGGTCGTGCTCTGGGTCCAGAACAGCTTCCCCTGCCCGATCCCGAAGCGCGGCGTCGGCCTCAACGCGATGGGCGACGAAGACGTCGCGTGGCTCGATCGCGAGATTCCGGCCTTCGGCAGCTACGCGCTCGACGTCGCCGAGCTGCTGCCGGCGCTGAAGCACCCGGCGCAGATCGAAATACAGGCCGGCAAATATTTCGTGCGCCCGCGCTACGAGATTCGCGCCGCCAATGGGCGCAACCGCATCGCGCACCCGAACGTCGAGCGCGCCGATCTGAAGCCCGACCCGCGCATCGCGAAGCTCGCGAACCTGATGGGCCGCGGCCACATGCTGCCCGCGCCACTGCTGCCGCCCCAGCGCTACGCGACGGCGCTGCTGCCGACGCCGATGGCCACCAATCAGACCGAGCTGCCGGTGGCCGTCGCCGTCCACGACGCCGGCGGCAAGGAAATCCACCTGCACCGCTTCGGCAATCTGAAGCGCCGCGACTCGGTATGGCTCGAGCTCGACGACGTGCTGAAAAAGAACGGCGCGCTGCCCTCTGGCTACGGCCACATGTTCATGCACTACGACTTCACCGCCGGCACCGAAGCCGATGGCTGGCTGCACGCGATCATCCGCTTCCAAGACCGCGCCACCGGCCATGCCGCGGAAACGAGCTTCGGCTCGCACATTTTCAACACCGTGCTGACCTTCGGCAGCGAGCCGCAATCCTATGTCGGCCCGCCGCCCGGCCTTTCGACGCGCCTGTTCCTCCGGCTCGGCCACGCCGGTTGCGAGACGCTGTGCCACCTGATCTATCCGGCCTCGACGCCGTGGCACGCGGCCTCGACGACCGATCTGATCCTCCATGATCGCGGCGGCGCCGAGATCGCGCGGAAGCGCGTTGCGATCGCGTGCAACGGCTCGCTGCTGTGGCGCGCCTCGGAGATGTTCGGCAAGGATGCGATCGCGGGCGCCGGCGAAGGCGGCTATGTGATCATCCGCGACACGACCTGCCGCCTGTTCGGCTATCACGGCCTCGACAACGGCAGCGCGTTCAGCCTCGATCACATGTTCGGCTTCTGACCATGCCGTTCACGGTGCGCGTTCGCGAGAATTCGCACTATATGGACGAGAGCGAAGCCTACGATCACGGCCGCTTCGCCACCTATGCCGAAGCGGAAGCCGCCTGCCGCAAGATCGTCGATGACTATCTTGCCGGCGCGAAGAAATCCGGCATGAGCGCCGACGAACTTTTCCGCTCCTACACGATGTTCGGCGAAGACCCGGCGATCGATGCCCCCGGCCCCGACGGACGCCATTTCTCCGCGTGGGACTATGCGCGGGCGCGGTGCGATGCGTTGTGCCGCCGGTGATCGGCGAAACTAGTCCTTCGTCACCGCCGTCAAATTCATCGTCAGCAGCACGCCGGGCTTCGGCAGTTCGGCGACGCCGATCACGGTGCGCGCGGGACGATGCGCGCCCATCATCGCGACGTAGGCCGCGTTCATCGCCTCGAAGTCGCTCATGCGCAGCAGAAAGACGTTGACGTGCACGACGTGCGCGAGATCCGAGCCGGCCGCGGCGAGCATCACCTTGAAGGATTCGAGGATGCGCATGGTCTGTGCGGCGACGTCGGGCCCGGCGAGCCGGCCGGTGGCCGGATCGAAGCCGGCCGTGCCCCCGATGGTGATGAACGGGCCCGTCTTGGCGATGTGGCTGTACGGACCGATCGGCACCGGCGTTCCGGGGGGCGTGGATGTTTCGACATTCGGCATGGCTGGGCGCACTCCTCTCGTGATCGGGACGGTGTCGGAATGCGATTAGGGCCCCGCCGGCCGCCGGCGCAAGCCGCAGGATCCGAATTTAACTGATTGTATTGGTTCATTTTCCCGGCCGTGGTCCGGATGGTGGACAAGATCGGCCGTCTCCGGGCTGACACCTTGCCGTGCGATGGTTCCCCCCTTAGGTTCCAGCCAGCTATGCAGGGAAGTCATGCCTCAGACATACCACGATAAGGTGCTGATCATCGGCTCCGGCCCCGCCGGATACACCGCCGCGATCTATGCCGCGCGCGCCAACCTGAAACCGCGCCTCGTCAGCGGTCTGGAACCGGGCGGCCAGCTCACGATCACCACCGAGGTCGAGAACTATCCCGGCTTCGCCGATGCGATCCAGGGTCCGTGGCTGATGGAGCAGATGAAGCTCCAGGCCGAGCACGTCGGCACCCAGATGGTCAACGACGTCATCGTCGAGGTGGATTTCTCGCGCCGCCCGTTCGTGGCCAAGGGCGACAGCGGCGACACCTATCTCGCCGACGTCGTCATCATCGCGACCGGCGCGCAGGCGCGCTGGCTGGGCCTCCCCTCGGAGCAGAAATTCCGCGGCTTCGGCGTTTCCGCCTGCGCCACCTGCGACGGGTTCTTCTTCCGCGGCAAAGAGGTGGTGATCGTCGGCGGCGGCAATTCGGCCGTCACCGAGGCGCTCTATCTCACGAACCACGCGACGAAAGTGACCATCGTGCACCGGCGCGATCACTTCCGCGCCGAAAAGGTGCTGCAGGACCGCCTGTTCGCGCATCCCAAGATCAAAGTCGTGTTCGACACGGTGGTGGACGAAGTGCTGGGCCTGCCCGAGCCGGCGACCGTCACCGGCGTGAAGCTCCGCAACGTGAAGAGCGGCGCCGTGAGCGAACTCAAGACCGACGGATTCTTCGTCGCGATTGGCCATTCGCCGGCCACGCAGATCTTCAAGGGTCAGGTGAAGACGGATTCCGAAGGCTACATCCTCACCAAGCCCGACAGCACCGAAACGAACATTCCCGGCGTCTACGCGGCCGGCGACGTGAAGGACAAGGTCTACCGCCAGGCCGTAACCGCGGCGGGCCTCGGCTGCATGGCCGCGCTGGAAGCCGAGAAATTCATTGCCGCGCACGAACATTCCGAAGCGAAGGCCGCGGAATGAGTTCGAAGCGCGAAGTCACCTACGCGATGGACTGGGACAAGCTGCGCGTGTTCCACGCCGTGGCCGAGGCCGGCAGCTTCACCCATGCCGGCGAGATGCTCCGCCTCTCGCAGTCCGCCGTCAGCCGCCAGATCAGCGCGCTCGAGGAAAGCCTCGACACGCCGCTGTTTCACCGCCACGCGCGCGGCCTGGTGCTCACCGAGCAGGGCGAGATGCTGCTGCGCGCGGTGCGCGAAATCACCGGCAAGCTGCGCTCGACCGAGGCGCTGATCACCGAGAGCAAATCGAAGCCCGAAGGCCCGCTGCGCATCACCTGCACGACCGGCCTTGGCGCCACCTGGCTGGCGCCGCGCATCAAGGAGTTCGTCGAGCGCTATCCGCACATCGACCTGACCCTCATCCTCTCCGACCACGACCTCGATCTCACCCTGCGCGAGGCCGACGTCGCCATCCGCGTGACGCCGCCGACGCAGCCGGATCTCATCCGCCGCAGCCTGATGACGATCCATTTCCACGTTTTCGGCTCGACCGAGTATCTGAAGAAGCACGGCATCCCGAAGACGGCGAAGGATCTCGACAAGCATCGCCTCATCGTGTTCGGCGACGAGTTCCGGCCGCAGCTTCCGGTTTCGCAGTGGCTGCTCACCGCCGAAGCCGATCCCGCCAAGCCGCGCCGGCCGATGCTGCGCGTGAACAGCGTGTACGGCATCTACCAGGCCATGCGCAGCGGCCTCGGCCTCGCCGTCGTGCCCGACTACATGAGCGAGAAGGTGAGCGATGTCGTGCGCGTGCTGCCCGAATTCGAGGGCGGCGCGGTCGATGCCTATTTCGTGTACCCGGAGGCGCTGCGCCACTCGGCGCGCGTCGGCGTGTTCCGCGAATTCCTGCTGCAAAAAATCGCCGAGACCGCGTTTTGAGCCGGTTGCCCAAGCCATGCGCATCGCGCATGGCGGGTTAACGGCGTGCATCGCTGTCTTTTCCGCGGCTCAAGATCATATTGCGGTTGCGTTGCCGCCGCGCTTCCCGCGCAGCGGCAGCCGGGATCCCGGCAATGCCGCGGGTCCTACGTCCTCCCAGACGTGAAGCCTCCCTGTTCCTGGCCGGGCTCTTCAGAGCCCGGCTTTTTTTCGCCCATAATCGCGGCCCGCCGGGTTTGACGGCCCCGCGGCGCCCCGGCAAATTCGCGCCGGGCTTCGCGCGACAGGGAGAACGGGGAGCATGTCTCAGGACAGGCCGGCGGCACCCAGCGCCGCCAGCGTCAAAGCGATGGCGGCCGAGCTTTACGGACTCGCGCTCGACGACGCGCGCGCGGCGGCCATCGCCGGCGATCTCGCCCGCTTCGAAGCCGGCACGGCCTCGCTGGGCGCGATCGCAACCGACACCGCACCCGGCGCGCTGTTCCGCCAGCTGCTGCTGGCCAACGAAAGCCAGGGCGCGCGCCGCGCATGACCGACCTCGCCGATCTCACGCTCGCCGCCGCCGCGGACGGCATCCGGCAGCGCAAATTTTCCTCGTGGGAGCTGACTCAGGCGTGTCTCGCGCGCGTGCATGCGTGGCAGAAGCACACGAACGCGTTCCTCGCGATCGATCACGGCGGTGCGCTCAAGGCCGCTGCGCGCGCCGATGCGCTGGCCGCACACGGCGCCGCGGCCGGCCTGCTGCATGGCGTTCCGCTTGCGCACAAGGACATCTTCGCGCGCGCCAATACCGTCGTGACGAACGGATCGAAGATCACCGATCGGCCGTGCTCGGAGACGGCAACCGTGCTGGCGCGCCTCGACGCCGCCGGCGCGATCGAGATCGGCGCGCTCAACCTCGTCGAATTCGCGGCCGGCGCCACCGGCCACAATGCGCATTTCGGCGACTGCCGGAATCCGTGGAATGCCGGCTGCGTGCCCGGCGGCTCGTCGAGCGGCTCCGCCGCCGCGGTCGCCGCGCGGATGGTGCCCGGCGCGCTCGGCACCGACACCGGCGGCTCGATCCGCGTGCCCGCGCATTTCTGCGGTATCGTCGGCTTGCGGCCGACCTATGGCCGCGTGAGCCGCCACGGCGTGTTCCCGCGGGCATGGTCGCTCGACACGGTCGGCCCGATGGCGCGCACGGCCGAGGATGCGGCGCTGCTGCTCCAGGCGGTCGCCGGCGCCGACCCGCTCGATTCGGCGGTCGAGAACGTGCCGGTGCCCGACTACCGCGCGGCGCTCGCGCAACCGTTGTCCGGCATCCGCATCGGCGTGCCGAAGAATTCCTGCTACACCGACATCGACCCGGGCATCGCATCGCTGCTCGAGGCGAGCCGCGGCGAGCTCGCGAAATTGGGAGCGACGCTCGTCGAGATCGAGACGCCCGATCCCCAGCCCTTGACCGCCCTCGCGGTCGCCATCGGCCGCGCCGAGGGCGCCGCCATCCATAGCGACTGGATGCTGTCGCGGCCCGGCGACTACGGCCCCGGCATCCGCGAGGGTCTCGAAGTCGGGCTGTTCGTTCCGGCGACGCGCTACATCGACGCTCTGCGCCGCCGCGGCCAGATTTTGAAACACTGGCTCGACGAGGTCTGGAGCAAGGTCGAGCTGCTGCACATCCCGGCCTTCGCACGGCCGACCCCGACGCTCGAGAAGGCCGCGGCGGATGCGGCCTCGCCCGACGCCTCGGACCTGTTCGGCCGCTTCACGTGGCCGTTCGGTTTCCTCGGCCTGCCTTCGGTCGTGGCGCCGGTCGGCTTCCAGCAGGACGGCATGCCCGCGGGCATGCAGCTCGTCGGCCGGCCGTTCTCGGAGGCGCTGTTGCTGAACGCCGCGCACCTTTATCAGCGCGCCACCGGCTGGCACGAGAAGGCGCCGTCGCTGCCGAAATGATTCCGGCAGCGCGACGCGCTGCTCGAATCACATGAACAGCTGCTCGCCCTTGATGTCCTTGTACATGTGGGCGACGAATTCGCCGTAGCCGTTCCAGATGACGGTCGGCACCTTGTCGTCCTGGCCGAGCACGGTTTCCTGCGCCTGACTCCAGCGCGGATGCGGCACGTCTGGATTCACGTTGGCCCAGAAGCCGTATTCGCTCGCCTGCAATTCTTCCCAGAAGGATTTCGGGCGCTTGTCGGTGAATTCGAACGAAACGATCCCCTTCGCCGACTTGAAGCCGTATTTCCACGGCGTGTGCAGGCGTAGCGGCGCGCCCATCGAGTGCGGCAGCGGCTTGCCGTAGACGCCGGTCACGAGCAGCGTCAGGTCGTTCGTCGCCTCTTCCATCGTGAGCCCTTCCGTGTAGGGCCACGGGAACCAGGCGGCGCGCTGGCCCGGCGCCACTTTCGGGTTCTGGAAGGTCTTCATCACGACGTATTTCGCGCTTGCCAGCGGCTTGGCCATTTCGACGAGCGACTTCATCGCGAAGCCGCTCCACGGCACCACCATCGACCACGCCTCGACGCAGCGATGCGCGTAGACGCGCTCCTCGAGCGGCATCTTCTTCATCAGGTCGTCGATGCCGATCGTGAACGGCTTCTCGATCATGCCGGAGAACTTCACTTCCCATGGCCGCAGCGGCAGCGCCTTCGCCGCCTCGTAGATGCGCTTTGAAGAGCCGAATTCGTAGTAATTGTTGTAGGTCGTCGCGAGTTCCTCTTTCGTGACCGCGCGCGAAACCTTGTATTTGTCGTTCTTCTTGAACGGATAGAGCGCCGCCGACGGATCGGCGGCCTCGGCGAGCGCGTCGTCGCCGAACAGCGCGGCGCCGCCGGCCACGATCGAGCCGGCCGCGATTCCCTTGATGAGCTGGCGGCGGTTCCAGAAGAGATGCTCCGGCGTCACCGCGCTTTCCGGCTTTTCCCAACCGCGCTTGATCTTGATCAGCATCGCAAATCCCTTTCGCCTCGAACGCCCACCGTGGCTCGCAGCATAGGCGCGGGGCCCCGCCCCCGGCAATCAACCCCGAGTCACGATCGGTTGAGCGCGCCGATCTGCGGCGGCTTGGGCCCGCCGGTGGCCCAGTCGAGGAGCTGGACGGTATGGACGACGGGCACGGACAGGGCGGCGCCGATCTGCACCATGCAGCCGATATTGCCGGCCGCGACGACGTCAGGTTTCACTTGGGCGATGTTGGCGGCCTTGCGCGCCTGAAGGCGCCGCGCGAGCTCGGGCTGCAGCATGTTGTAGGTGCCGGCCGAGCCGCAGCAGAGATGGCCCTCGGGCACGTCGCGCACGGCGAAACCGGCCTTGGCCAGCAGCGCCTTTGGCTGCGCCGTGATCTTCTGCCCGTGCTGCAGCGAGCAGGCCGCATGATAGGCGACGATCAGGCTTTCCGGCGCACGAGCGCCGTCGAGGCCGAGTTCGGCCACCAACTCGCTCACGTCGCGCGCCAGCGACGATATCTTCGCCGCCTTCGCCGCATAGGCCGGATCGCCGCGGAACATGAAGCCGTAGTCCTTGACCGTCGTGCCGCAGCCCGAGGCGTTGATGACGACCGCGTCGAGCGGCGCGGCTTCGTGCGCGCGCCACCAGGCGTCGATCGTGCGCTTCG
>CAZUYG010000072.1:0-9727 GCA_964624265.1 uncultured Candidatus Odyssella sp. | reverse complement strand
TGTCCTCGATGAAGTCGCCGAGGTGGCTGTCCTCCTCGTCGCCGATCGGCGTCTCCAGGCTGATCGGCTCCTTGGCGATCTTCAGCACCTTCCGCACCTTCTCGAGCGGCATGGCCAGCTTCTCGGCCAGCTCCTCGGGCGTCGGCTCGCGGCCGATCTCGTGCAGCATCTGGCGCGAGGTGCGCACCAGCTTGTTGATCGTCTCGATCATGTGCACGGGAATGCGGATCGTGCGCGCCTGGTCGGCGATCGAGCGCGTGATCGCCTGCCGGATCCACCACGTCGCGTAGGTCGAGAATTTGTAGCCGCGGCGGTATTCGAATTTGTCGACCGCCTTCATCAGGCCGATGTTCCCCTCCTGGATGAGGTCGAGGAACTGCAGGCCGCGGTTCGTGTATTTCTTGGCGATCGAGATGACGAGGCGGAGGTTGGCCTCCACCATCTCCTTCTTCGCCTGGTTCGATTCGCGCTCGCCCTGCTTCACCGAATCGATGACGCGGCGGAATTCGCTGATCGGCAGCTGCGCGGCGTCGGCGATCTCGCCGATGCGGTCGCGGAGCTCGGTCACCTCGTTGCGATAGCGGGTCGAGAAGTTCGCCCAGCCCTTGCCGGTCTTCTGGCCCATGCGCGCGATCCAGCGCGGATCGAGCTCGTAGCCGAGATACGACTTCAGGAACTCCTCGCGGTCCACCTTGCAGTCCATCGCGCGGCGCAGCAGGCGGCCCTCGAGCTGCGTGAGGTGCCGCGACAGCTCGTAGAGCTGGTGCACGAGCTGCTCGATGCGCCCGTTGTTGAGGCGCACTTCCTTCACCTTCTCCACGAGCTCGTGCTTCACCTGCTCGTAGCGCTTCTCCATGCGCGGCTCGATCTTGTGGCCGCGCTGGAGGATCGCGAGTCGCTCTTCCTGCAGCTTCTGCAGCTTCTTGTAGATGCGCGCGATCTCGTCGAGCGCCTCGACGACGTCGGGCATCAGCTGCGCTTCCTTGGCCGCGAGCGAGAGGTTCGCCTCGTCTTCCTCCTCCGGCTCCTCGGGCGCCTGCTCGGGCAGGATGTCGTCGATCAGCGGATCGTAATTCTCGTCTTTCTTGTTGGCCTTCTTCTTGGCCGCCTCGGCCTTGGCGCGCTGCTCCTGGGCCTCGCGCTCCTTCTCCTTGTCGGTGCGGTCCTTGATGTCTTGCGCCACGCGCGCGGCGGCGGCGGCGCGGGCGGCCGCGATCTGCTGCGCCGGCGTCGGCGGCGGGCCCGGCGGGTTGGCGGAATTGTCGGGAATCGGGCCGTTGTAGGTGCCCTCGAGATCGATGATGTCGCGCAGCAGCACGCGCTTGTTCAGCAGGTCCTCGCGCCACTGCACGATGGCCTTCATCGTCAGCGGGCTTTCGCACAGCGCGCCGATCATCTTCTCGCGGCCGGCCTCGATGCGCTTGGCGATCGCGATCTCGCCCTCGCGCGAGAGCAGCTCCACCGAGCCCATCTCGCGCAGATACATGCGGACCGGGTCGTCGGTGCGGCCGATGTCGTTCTCGTCGACGTTGCCGGCCTTGCGCTCTTCGACTTCTTCGTCCTCGGAATCGCTGCTGTCGGCGCCGTCGGCCTGCTTGGCCTGCTCGGCCTCTTCCTGCTCGTCGGTGTCGACGATGTTGATGCCCAGCTCGGCGAGCCGGGCGAGCGCGTCCTCGATCTGGTCCGAGGTGAACTGGTCGCCGGGCAGCGCCTCGTTCATCTCGGCTTCGTTCACGTAGCCGCGCTGCTTTGCCTTCGCCACGATCTTCTTCACGGCGGCCGCGAGGCTGTCGAGCATCGGGTCTTCGCCCGCGGTCTCGACCTGGGGTTCGGCCGTGGTCTCTTCCGCTTCGGCGGCAGTCTTTGTGCTCATCTCGATCCTTCGTCCCCGTCACTGCCGCTGCGCGCGCAAAAAGCGCACAGCAGCTCTTGGTCAACGATGCGGAACCGGATGTTCCCGAGGCTTCGCGCCCGCGGAACTCCGGTCGCCGCGCTCTAGCTTCCCTCGCGATCCCGCCGGAGTCCGTGTTCTGATACGCGGTCCTGCGGCGCATCGAACGCCGTGGCGTTCGCAGCGCCACGCGCGGCCGCGGTCTGATTTCTTACGGCATTCAAACGTCCAAGGTTCCTTGCGCTCGGCTCCTCGGCCAAGCGGCGCTCGGCGGCCGCCAATTCCTTTTCCATGGCCGGCCGCTCCGTCAATCCCGCCAGCAGGGCGCGCCAGAGCGCCGCCGGCTCGTGTTGCGTTCTCGACATCGGGTTCCGGAACGCGTGGTGAATTTCGGGGTTCATCACCTGCTTCAAAGCGTCCGAAAAACCTAACTGCGCCAAATGGTTCTTGAGCGCGTCCGTGTCAAGATCGGCGGGGCTGTTTAGGAGAGCGTTTCGCAGCCTGTCAAGCTCGGCGCCGGGCGGAAGATCGAGCCTTCCGGCTTCCTCGTGCAGCGATTCCAGCAGATCGGGGTAAAGGATCAGCATGCCGAGCAGCGCCTGCTGCGCGCGTAGCCGCATCCGGTCGGTGTTACCGTCTGATTTCAAAAGGAAATTCGAAAGGTTCGGGGCGGGGCCGCGGTTGCCGTAGCGGCCGCCGGCGGGCGCGGGCCGGCCCGACCAGCGCGCGGGCCGCGGCGGGGGCGCGAACAGCCTGGCGAGGCGCTCTTCGAACTCCGCGCCATATTGCGCCTGCACACTGCGCTCCGGGATCGCCGCGGCGCGCTCCATGACCGATTTCCGCAGCGCGGCGCGCCGCTCGGGCGTGTCGAGCGCCTTAGCGTGCGTTTCCATCCGCCACAGCCACTCGACCAGCGGCACGGCCTGCCCGAGGACGGCCTTCATGGCGCTGCCGCCGCCGTCGCGGATCAGGCTGTCGGGGTCTTCGCCCTCGGGCAGGAACACGAAGCGCAGCGAATGGCCGGGCTTGAGGATCGGCAGCACGCGCTCGGCCGCGCGGGCGGCGGCGCGGCGGCCGGCCTCGTCGCCGTCGAAGCACAGCAACGGCTCGGGCTTCACGCGCCACAGCTCCTCGATCTGCGCCTCGGTGAGCGCGGTGCCGAGCGGCGCCACCGCGCCCTCGAACCCGCCCTGATGCAGCGCGATCACGTCCATGTAGCCCTCGGCCACGATCACGTCGGCGCCTGTATGGGCGGCGGCGCGCGCCTCGCGATAGGCGTAGAGAACGCGCCCTTTGTGGAACAGCGGCGTATCCGGCGAGTTCAGGTATTTCGGCTTTTCGTCGCCGAGCACGCGCCCGCCGAACGCGATCACGCGCCCGCGCTTGTCGCCGATCGGAAACATCACGCGGCCGCGGAAGCGGTCGTAGGGGCTGCGCCCGTCGTCGGGCTTGATCAGCAGGCCGGCCTCGACGAGCTGCGCCTCGCCGTATCCTTTCGGCACGAGCGCGCGCTTCAGCGCATCGCGCGATTCGGGCGCGTAGCCGAGCCGGAAGCGCGCGATCGTGCCGTCTTCGAGTCCGCGCCGCTTCAAATACTCGAGCGCCGTGCGCCCCTCGGGCGTGTAGAGCTGCGCGGCGAACCACTCGGCCGCCGCCTCGTTGGCGTCGTAGAGCGTCTTGGCGATGCGGGCGTGTTCCTCGGCGCGCGGGTCGCGCTCGGGCAGCGCGAGGCCGGCATCGGCGGCAAGCCGCTCCACGGCCTCGGGAAACGGCAGGCCTTCGGTGCGCATCGTGAAGCCGATCACGTCGCCATGCGCGCCGCAGCCGAAGCAGTGATAAAAGTTCTTCTCCTCCACCACCGTGAAGGAAGGCGATTTCTCGTGGTGGAACGGGCACAGGCCCACGAACTCGCGTCCGCGCCGCGTCAGCTTCACGCGCCGGCCGATGGCCTCGGCCAGCGAGAGGCGGTTGCGGATTTCGTCGAGGAATCGGGGCGGAAACGCCATGCGCTCTCCAAAGGACGCGCCGCCCGAAGCGCGGCCGGGCGGGCCATAGGCGCCCTTTATAGCACGATCCGGCGCGCCGCGCGCATGCAATACGCTGCGTGCCGGCACGGGCGCGCGGGAAGCGGGGATAAGCGGGCGGCCGGCGCCGCCCGCGGCGGGCTATTTCGTCAGCGCCTGCTTCACGAGCAGGCTGGCCTTGGTGAAATCCATCTGGCCGGCGTAGCGCTCGCGCAGCGCGGCCATCGTGCGGCCCATGTCCTTGATCGAGGCGGCGCCGAGCTCGGCGATCAGGTCGGCCACCGCCTTCGCGGCTTCGGCATCGCCCATCTGCTTCGGCAGGAAGCCCTCGATGATGCCGATCTCCTCCTGCTCCTGCTGGGCCAGCTCGAGCCGGCCGCCCTGCTCGAAATGCGAGATGCTTTCCTTCCGCTGCTTGATCATCGTCTGCAGCATCGCGAGGATTTCGGCCTCGTCGATGCCGTCCATCTTGCCGCGCCCGCGCGCGGCGATGTCGCGGTCCTTGAGCGCGGCCTGGATCAGGCGCAGCGTGGCCGTGGCGCGCTCGTTGCGCGACTTCATCGCGTCCTTGAGCGATTCCTTGAATTTCTCGCGCAGCATCGCGGCACCTCCGAAAACATGCGGCGGCCGCGCCTTGCGGCAGGCCGCCGAAGGCCCAATCTAGCCCAACCGGCGGACCGGCTAAAGCCCGCCGCGCGCGCCCATCGGGCGCTCGTGCGCGCCGCGCCCGGCGGCTGTAATATCCCTCCCGCCACAGCCGGAGATAGGCCATGAAATTCGCGGCCGCCACGCGCGATTACGAGCGCTGGATGAAGCGCCAGCTCGCCGCCAACGGCCTCACGGCCGACGCGGGCGACCTCCGCGAAAAGCACCGCACGATGGCGAAGAAGAAGCGCAAACACGCGTTCGAATTCCTGCGCGCCACCTATTACCGCTGGGCGCAGCTTTGGCCCGAGATCTGCGCCGGCGAGGCGGCGGCGCCGCGCGTGCTGGCCGTGGGCGATCTCCATCTCGAGAATTTCGGCACCTGGCGCGACGCCGAAGGCCGGCTCTGCTGGGGCATCAACGATTTCGACGAGGCGTGGCGGCTGCCCTACACGAACGATCTCGTGCGCCTCGCGGCCAGCGCGCTGCTCGCCGAGCGCGCGTCGCGCAAGTTCAACGCGGCGCCGGCCGCGATCGCGCGCGCGATCCTCGGCGGCTATTCCGGCCGGCTGGCGTCCGGCCCGAAGCCCTTCGTGCTCGAGGAGAAGCACGCGGCGCTGCGGGCGATGGCATATTTCGGCGAGAAGGCGCCGGCGAAATTCTGGGCTGGCATCGACGAGCGCTCAAAGCCGAGAAAGGCACCGCGCGAAGTCCGAGAACTCCTGCGCCGCTCGATGCCCGAGCGCGGCCTCGACATCGCGTTCCTGCATCGCGAGGGTGCGGGGCTCGGCAGCCTCGGCCGCCCGCGTCATCTCGCGCGCGCCTTTTGGCGCGGCGGTCTCGTCGCGCACGAGGCCAAGGCGCTGGTGCCCTCGGCCGCGGCCTGGGCGGAGGGCGCACGCGCGCCGCGCTCGCGCGCCAAGGCGTTGCTGCGCGCGGTGACGCGCGCCGGGCGCTGCCGCGATCCGTTCCTGAAAATCCGCGGCGGCTGGGTGTTGCGGCGTCTCGCCCCACGCTCGTCGAAGATCGAGATCGGCGACCTGCCGCCGAAGGCCAAGCCGCTCGATCTGCTGAAGCAGATGGGCAAGGAGCTGGCGAACGTGCATCTCGCCGAACCGGGCGCGGCCGCCGCGATCGCGCGCGATCTCGCGCGCCGCAAGCGCGGCTGGCTCGAGGCGGCCGCGCGGCGGATGGTGAAGCAGGTGCTGGCCGACTGGAAGGCGTGGCGCGCGCAGCACGGCTAAGCAGCCCGGCAGCGCGGCGCACGCCCGATAACCCCGGCCTATCGTATCCAAAGCCAGACGGCATTTCTAAACGGCGCCCGGTTCTCCGATGGTGCGGCTCGGCGCTGCGGCCAATTCCGGCGGCAGCCGATTGAGAGACAAGGAGAACCCCCATGCAGATCAAGATCGGCCGCGCCTGGCGTGGCTTTGCGGCCGTGACCGCGCTGGCCGGCAGCTTCGCGCTGGCCGGCACCGCGCTCGCAGGCGAATGCCCGGCCGGGCAGATGAAGCCCGACGCGACCAAGAACGCCGGCCATGCGGCCAAGGCCGTGACCGACACGGTGCTGGCGCAGATCGACCTCGGCGGCGAAAAGCTCGCGCTCAAGGGCCACAACATGCGCGTGCGCAAGCTCGTCATCCAGCCCGGCGGCATCGTGCCGTGGCATAGCCACGGCGAGCGCCCGGCGCTGATCTACATCATCACCGGCCAGATCTTCGAATACGCCAGCAACTGCGCGGTGCCGATCCTGCACAAGGCCGGCGAAGTCGCGCGCGAAACGCACGCCACCGCGCACTGGTGGAAGAACACCGGCAAGACGCCGGTGGTGCTGCTCTCGTTCGACATCATGCACGACCCGAACGACAAGAACATGTGAACCGTGCGGCCGGCTTCCGTTTCCCTCACGCGGAAGCCGGCCTCGCGCCGTGGCCGGAGCGCGCCGCCCGCATCGCCCCCGCCGGGTTCGCGCTCCGGCCCGCACTTTCTCCCCTGAAGGCCCGGCCGCGCGGCGGGCGGAGCGAACGCCATGTCCAATGCCGTCCCCGCATCGCTCGCTCCCGCGCAAGCCGCCCGCGCCTCGGGCGCGGCGCTGCGTTTCGTCGTCATCGTGCTCACCGCGCTGCTGACGACGGTCGATCTCTTCGCCGTGCAGGCGATCCTGCCGGCGCTCACCGCCGCCTACGGCGTGAGCCCGGCCGCGATGGGCACCGCGGTCAATGCCAGCACGTTCGGCATGGCGGTCGGCGGTCTCGCCGTGGCCCTGCTCAGCCGGCGCATCGACCGGCGCTGGGGCGTGCTGATCAGCCTCGCCCTGTTGGCGATCCCGACGACCTTGCTGGCGATCGCGCCCGATCTCACCGTCTTTACCGCGCTGCGGATCGCGCAGGGCCTCTGCATGTCCGCGGCGTTCACGCTGACGCTGGCCTATCTCGGCGAGAACTACAGCGCGCGCGACGCGGCCGGCGCGTTCGCCGCCTACATCACGGGCAACGTCGCCAGCAATCTGTTCGGCCGGCTGATCTCGGCCTCGGTGGCCGATCACCTCGGGCTCGCGCCGAATTTCTACGTCTTCGCGCTGCTCAATCTCGCCGGCGCGGCGCTCGTCTTCTTCACGCTCAAGGGCACGAAGAAGATGGAGTGCGCGCCGATGCCGGCGGCGATGGCCGCCCGTTCACCGCTGTCGATCTGGGCCGAGCATTTCCGCAATCCCGCGCTCGTCGCCGGCTTCGCGATCGGCTTCTGCATCCTGTTCGCGTTCATCGGCACCTACACCTACGTCAACTTCGTGCTGGTGAAGCCGCCTTACGCGCTCGGCATGCAGAGCATCGGCTTCGTCTATTTCGTGTTCCTGCCGTCGATCGTGACGACGCCGCTCGCCGGGCGCGCGGTGGCGCGGTTCGGCGCGCGGCCGACGCTGTGGGCGGGCCTCGCCGTCGCCGTCGCCGCACTGCCGCTGATGCTGCTCGGCGACGTGGCGGCGATGATGGCCGGACTCGTGCTGATGGGCGTCGGCACGTTCCTCGCGCAGGCGACCGCGACCGGCTTCGTCAGCCGCGCCGCCACCACCGACCGCGGCTCCGCCAGCGGGCTCTATCTCGCGAGCTATTTCCTCGGCGGTCTCGCCGGCGCGTTTCTCTGCGGACAGGCCTACATGATGTTCGGCTGGGGCGGCTCCGTCGCCGCGATCGGCGCCGCGTTGGCGGCGGCGTCGCTGCTTGCCGTGCGGGTGGGCGCCGCTTCGCCCGTGCGCGGCAATTGACGCAATCGAAGCTGCCACAAAAACGCGAAAATCTTGAAGCGAACGTCAGGAGCGGGCTTAATGCCGCGCGGGCAATACAACCCCGCCGCGCGAGGTCTGCAATGGCGTGCCGTAAGTCCGCGACAAGACTCCTGGCCTGCGCCGTCGCAATGCTCGTGCTCCCCTTTGCAGCCGCGCCGGCGCGCGCGCAGAGCGGCTACGCCGAGCATGTTTGGCAGGAGCACGGCGATTGGGCCCTCTACCAGGATCGGCGCGCGAACCGGCTCGCTCTGGTCAATGCGCTTCCGAAATCGCGGCAGGCACGCATCGCTTGCGCCAGCGAAATCCTCGGCTCCGATCCCAAAGAGATGGGCATCACCGATTTCGGCCGTGCCGCGGCGGAGGCGCTCCTGGCGCAGCCCGATGCGGCCTGCATCGTCGTTCGGTGCTACTGGAACAGGGCGCAAAGCGGGTTCACGCTGTCGCTCAATGTCGCGCGCCACGACGGCGAGGCGGTCACGGCGCCCGGGCGCTTCTCGCTTTACCGCCGGCTCGGCGCGGACGGCGAGCGCGCGATCTTTGCCGACGCCCCCGCGCGCGGGCCGGCCGCCGCGCCGGACGGCAGCGCCGTCCTCGACGCCTTTTCGTTTCAAGTGAAGGATGCCGCGAGCCCGATCGCTCTCCACCTGTCGGCCAACGTGGAGCCGGCTTTCCTGCGCGCGCTCGCGGGTCCCGACCAGCTTGTCTTCCGCATTCCGCCGGGCCGCGACGCGCGCGGGCGGCCGGAGCTCGATGTCGTCCATGCCGGACGGAGCGCGGCCTTCGGCCTCGCCGGCACGCAGGCCGCGCTCGACGCGTTCGATCGCATCTGCCAAAGGCGGTAATTGCCTCTGCGCTGCGTTGCGCGGCGGCCGTTTGTTGTGGCAATCAGTCGCCATGCAGCTGAGGGATCGCGCGTGATGACTCGCATCTCGACTGCGTTTTTGGCGGCAAGTCTTTGCTGGGTTGCCGCGGTGCAGGTCGCGGCACCGGCGCATGCCGAAAGGGCCTACGCGTTGCAGGCGGCCGGGGCGTGGACTCTCGTCACGCCGGCCGCCGGCAAGGGGCGTCCGCTCCTCGTCGCCACCGTGCCCGACCGGCCCAACGTTCGCGCCGCGTGCGCGGCGGAGTTTCTCGGGGCGCCGCTCGCTGATCTGGGGTACTCGAAATCGGAGTCCGACGCGGCCGTCCGCATCATGACCGGGCCCGACTTCGCCTGCATGGTCCGGTTTTGCGCGTTGCCAGGCACGCCCGCGAATTTCCTCATCTGGGCCAATGCAGCGCGCCACGACGGCAGTGTCGAGAGCGAGCCCGGGCGCCTCACCCTCTATGCTCGCGTTCTTCCCGGCGGGGAAGAGCAGCCCGTTTTCAAGAACGCGGGTGCCAAGGACAGCTCGGCGGACGGAGCGTTGACTCTCGTCCAGTATTCGATCTCGACGGCATCGGACGCATCGCGCGCGACGATGCTCAGGATCATTCTCGCCGCCAGTCCGGCGTTCTTCGGCAAGCTCGAAGGCGGCGCAACGCTGCGGCTGCGCATACCGCCCGGCCGGGACGCCCAGGGCGTCGCCGAACTCGACGTTCCCCATGCCGGCCGGCCCGCGCTGGATTTCGGGCTCGCGGGAAGCCGCGCGTCGTTCGCCCAGCACGCGAAGGCCTGTGGGGACGCGGAACGGGCAACGTCCCGCTGACGGCATTCGCGCGCGCTTTGTGCCGGGCCGCGGGTCCCGCCATCGGATTGCGCCGTTAGCGCCGGCGCGCTAGAACGCGCGCCTCATTCCCGACAGTACGCATCCGGAAAGGGCGCCGCCGCGATGGCCGCTTACCAGTACATCTATGTGATGAAGGGCCTCGGCAAAGCCTATCCGGGCGGCCGGCAGGTTCTCA
>CAZUYG010000071.1:0-9765 GCA_964624265.1 uncultured Candidatus Odyssella sp. | reverse complement strand
TGCGCCGCGCCGGGCGGAAAAACCGCTCAGCTCGCCGCCGCCGGCGCACGCGTCACCGCGGTCGAGCAATCGAAGCCGCGTCTCGGTCGCCTGCGCGAAAATCTCGCCCGGCTCAAGCTCGAAGCCACGCTCGTCGCGGCCGATGCGGCAGCCTGGCGCCCCGCCGCGCCGGCCGATGCCGTGCTGCTCGACGCGCCGTGCAGCGCCACCGGCACGATCCGCCGCCATCCCGATCTGCCGTGGCGTAAATCGGCAAAAGACATTCCCGCGCTCGCCGCCGCGCAGCTTCGCCTGCTCGCGAATGCCGCGGCGATGGTGAAGCCCGGCGGCCGGCTGGTTTACGCCGTCTGCTCGCTGCAGCCCGAGGAAGGCCCCGCCGTCGTCGCGCGCTTCCTGCGGGCGAATTCCGCGTTCGCGCTGGAGCCGGCCGCGCCGCACGAAATCCCCGGCGCCGGCGAGTTCATCGCCGCCGACGGAACGCTGCGCACGCTGCCCTGCCACTGGCACGAGCGCGGCGGGCTCGACGGCTTCTACATCGCGCGCCTGCGCGCAAGAGGGTGAGCGCCATGACCGAAACGGACGTTGCGCGCTGGCGGCCCGTGCCGCGCATCCGGCCGATCGCAATCGGCATCGCGTTCAATGGCGGCCGGATTCTCGCGATGCGCGTGCTCGACGATGCCGGCGCGCTGACGGGCGTGCGTCCGCCCGGCGGCGCGATCGAATTCGGGGAAACCGCCGCCGCGGCCGTGGCGCGCGAGTTCAAGGAAGAGTTCGGCTGCGCGATCGAAGTGGAAGGCGCGCCGCTCGTCCTCGAAAACCTCTACGAGCATCACGGCGCGCGCGGGCACGAAATCGTCTTCGCGTTTCGGGTCCGCCTGCTCGACGATGCGCTCTATGCCGCCGAGCGCCTCCGGGTCGACGAGGGCGACGGCAATGTGTGCGATGTCGACTGGTTCGATTTCGCGCGCATTCGGTCGGGCGAGGTCATGCTCTACCCCGTGGGCTTGGCCCCGCTGCTCCCATAGAGCCGGCAATGGCCCTGTGGAGAAATCGGCAGATAAGGGGCCGGCCGCCATGCTTCTTCCTTGGCGACGCGTCGACAAAGCTGTTAGCACTCGCAGGAGGGGCTGCAACCGTATGAAGCGCCGCGTCAAGATCGCGCCGTCGATACTGTCCGCCGATTTCGCGCGGCTCGGCGAGGAAGTGCGGGCGCTCGGCGAGGCCGGCGCCGACTACGTCCACATCGACGTGATGGACGGGCATTTCGTGCCAAATCTCACGATCGGCCCGCTCGTCGTGAAGGCGTTGCGCGGCCACTCGAAATTGCCGTTTGACGTGCACCTGATGATTTCGCCGGTGGACGTCTATGTGCCGGCCTTCGCCGAGGCGGGGGCCGACATCATCACCGTGCATCCCGAGGCGGGGCCGCACGTCCACCGCACCATCCAGCTCATCAAATCGCTCGGCAAGAAAGCCGGCCTCTCGCTCAATCCCGGCACGCCGGTGGAAGCGGTCGACAATCTTCTGCCCGATCTCGATCTCGTGCTGGTGATGAGCGTCAATCCCGGCTTCGGCGGGCAATCCTTCATCGCGTCGCAGCTCGAAAAGATCGCCGCGCTCCGGAAGCGCATCGACGCGCTGAAGCGCCCGATCGAGCTCGAGGTCGATGGCGGCATCAATGCCGAAACGGCCAAGGCCGCCATCGCCGCCGGCGCCGACGTGCTCGTGGCCGGAACCGCCACCTTCACCGGCGGCGCCGCGCAATACGCCGGGAACATCGCGCGGCTGCGCGCCGCGTAGGGGCCGATGTCGCAGCAGCGGAGAAGCGGCGCGCCCGAAGCGAAGGCGGCGCGCGCCTCCGCCGGCTTCGCCTATCCGCTGTTCCGCGTCGGCGCCAAGGCGCGCCAGCTCCTCTTCGCGCCGCCCGACCCGTGGCCGCGCGATCCGGCGCTCGGCCGCCGCATGGTCGCGTCGGGCGAATCGCTGGCCTGGGGCGTCGCCGCCGAAACCGGCGAGATGGGCGCGCACCGCTTCGGCTGGCTTGGCGATCTGCGCGCCGCAGGGGGCGACGCGGCGCGCGCGCGGGGCCAGAGCCTCGTCAAAGACTGGGTCCGCCGCCACGGCCTCAAGGCCTGGCGCCCGCTCTGGACCCCGCCGCTGCTCGCCGACCGCATCGTCAACTGGATCGTGCATTTCGATTTTTTCGGGCGTCCGGCGCCGCAATCGTGGAAGGGACCGTTTTTCGCGAGCCTCGCGCTGCAGGCGCGCACGCTCGCCCGCGCGGTGCCGGGCCTGTCGTCCACGGCGGAGCGCGTGCGCGCGCTGCACGCGCTCGTGGCGTTCGGCGCGGCCGTGCCCGGCGCGCAGGCGCGGCTCGATCGCGCGCTCGCACTGCTGCGCCCCGTGCTCGAAAAATGGCCGCCGAACGGCGTCATCGCCGAACGCAATCCCTCGGATCAGCTTGCGGCGCTGCGCAGCCTCATCGGCATCCGCTCGGTCTTGGCCGCCGCGCATCACGAGCCGCCGCCGCCGCTCGAGGCCGCGATCGCGCGCGCGGGCCGCGCCCTCGCGGCGCTCCGCCATGGTGATGGCCGCCTCGCGCTGTTTCATGGCGGGCTCGAGGAAGACCCGCGCATCGTCGGCGCGGCGCTCACGCTGTCGGGCGCGGCCGCGGTGGAGCCGCATGCGTTCAGCGGCGGCTTCGAGCGGGCCGCGGCCGGCGAAATGCTGCTCCTGCTCGATGCCGCGCCGCCGCCGCCGCGCGGCCACGATGGCTGCGCGCATGCGGGCATGCTCGCGTTCGAGCTCGGTGCCGGCGCCCAGCGCCTCGTCGTGAATTGCGGCGCCTACTATGGCCGCGACGAAGGCTGGCGCGCGGCGGGGCGCATGACCGCGGCGCATTCGACGCTCACCGTCGGCGACCGCAACTCGGCGGAGCTGCAGCCCGGCGGCGGCATCCGCCGCGGCCCCGCCGAGATGACACTCGACCGCCAGGAAGACCAAGGCGCGGTCTGGATCGCGGCCAGCCACGACGGCTATCTCGGCCGTTTCGGAATCCTCCATCGGCGGCGGCTGTTCTTCGCGGCGGACGGCGCCGACCTGCGCGGCGAAGACCGCATTGCGCCCGCGCAAGGGCGGCGCATCCCGAAGAAAACGCTCGGCACGCCGTTCGCGATCCGCTTCCATCTGCATCCCGCGCTGGCCGTCGGCGAGACCGAGCGCGATCCGGACGGCATCACCGCAGTACCGTTCGCGAGTGCTGAAAGCGGGCCGTGGCATCTCATCGCCGACAGCCGACTCGCCGCCGCCGTCGAGGAAAGCTTCTACCTGGGCCGTGGAGGTTCGCCTGAGCGCACGCGCCAGATCGTCCTCAGCGGCACGATCGACGACGACAGCGGCATCGAAGCGCGCTGGGCGATCAAGCGGATGAGTTGAAGCGTGGCCGCCGCTAAGCGGTCACGCGATACAAATAATACGGCCAGGCCGCGATTCCGTCGGGCCGCGCGATGGCCGGCGCGGGCAGCGGCTCGAGCCGGGGCGAGTCCATCGGCCGGTCGCCGAGAACGATGGCTCCTCGCGCCATGAAGTCCGGCAGCGCCGCCGCGAGATAGCGGGCGAACGCCATGTCGCGTTGGGGCTTCCGGGTGCCGATGTCGCAATGGGCGAGCGCGGCCTTCGCGCCGAGCCGCGCGGCGAGCGCCGGCAGCGTCTCCTGGATTTCGCCGAGCACGAGGAATTCCGGCGCCGGGCTTTCCTCGGGCGGTGCGTGGTGCTCGCGGTCGAAGCAATAGATCGCGCGTTCGGGCAGCAGGCGGCGGAGATGATCGAAGGTGCGCCCCTTGCCGAGCCCGATCTCGAAAACCGGGCCGGGAATCGCGGCGATGCGGCGCGCGGCCTCGGCGAGAAAGGCGCGCTGCGCGAGCAGGCGCGCGGCGAGGCGTTCGAGCGCGCTGCCCTCCGCCCGGCCGGGCTCGAGCGCGGCGATCAAGCGCTCTTGGCGGTGAGCTTGCGGTTGGTCGCGTCGAGCCGGCGCGCCAGCTCGCGCATGATCTCCACCGCCATTTGCGGAAATTCCATGATCAGGCGGAAGAACAGGTCCTTGGCGATCACCATCGCCTCGAGCTTCGTCGCGGCCTTCACGGTCGCGGTGCGCGGCACGTCGCAGAGGATGGCGATCTCGCCCACGATGTCGTTGCGCTTCAGCTTCGCGACGGTGAGCGGACCTTTCGGCGTGTCGACGATGACGTCGGCCTCGCCGCCGATGATGACATAGGCGCTGTCGCCCTGCTCGCCCTGCCGGAACAGAACGTCGCCATCCTTGAAAGCCATGCGCTCGCTCGTGAACGCCAGCAGCTTGAGCTTCGACGGCTCGATGTTGGCGAACATCGGAATGTTGCGCAGCAGCTCCACTTCCTCGTTGAGGCTCACGACCGTTCTCCTCTCGTGCGGTATTATGCCTTGGGCTTGCGGTAGAGGAAATACCGGGACTCCGCAATTCCCGGCGGCAGCGGCAAATTCTGCCACCCCGCAATGATCAGCGGCTGATCGCTGGCGACGAGCCCGGCGGGGGCCACGGCCTCCGCCAGCAGCGGCGCGACGCGCGCCGAAAGCGCGCGGTCGCGGGCTTCGTCGCCGCTGCCGAGATCGCTGTGAACGAAAGCGATGCGTCCGCGCCAGCGCAGCACCGCGCGCGGCAGCGTGTCCAGGATCTCGCCGGCGATCAGATGGTCCGCGTCGGGCATGCTGGCCGCGTTCGCGTTGATCTGCCGCTCGAACACGTAGATGTCGCGCCCCGGAAAGCGCTCGCAGAGATGATCGTAGGTGCGCCCGTTGCCGAGCCCCAGCTCGAAAATCGGCCCGGCGGGCACGTTGCCCGGGCGCGCGGCGAAATCGATGCACGCGCGCTGCGCTTCCATGCGCCGGATGAAGCTGTCGAGACGCGACACGCCGGCTACTCGGCGGAAAGAAGTTCTTTGAGCGCGGTGTCGGGCCGGTTGAGCTGTTCGAACGTACCCTGTTCGACGACGCGGCCCGCCCGCATCACGAGCACGTGGTCGAACTGGCTGGCGAAGCGCGCGCGCGACAGCCCCCAGACGACGCCGCGGCCCTTGAATTCCTTCAGCACGTTCTGAACCACTTTCGCCTGCGAGGCGCCGTCGAGCGCGTTGCCGGCTTCGGCGAGGACGAGGATGTCCGGCCGCTTGAGCATCGCGCGCGCGAGGCCGAGCTTCTGGCGCTGCGCGGCGGAAAGCCGCGCGCCGGCCACGCCCACGGAGAAATCGAGGCCGAACAGCATGACGTCGTCGCTCAGCGAGAGCTCGTCGAGCGTCATGCGCACGAACCGCGCCAGCTTGATCTGCGCCTGCGCCTGGCCGAACGCCACTTTCCCGAACAGCACGTTGTCGAGCAGCGTCGAGGCCTTGTTGTAGGCATCGGCGTCGAAAAACTCGACCGCGCCCTGCAGTTCCGGCGGCAGCTCGGTGCGGAACAGCTTTCGGGCCTCGAGCACGTGATTTTTGATCTCGGCGGTGACGACGCCGAGGCGGTGCCGCGCCGGGATCACCTTGAACAGCAGAGCGAGCAGCCGGCGCCGGTCTTCCGCGCGGTAATCCGCGGGCGCGAGGTTGGCGGTCCGCCCGAGGATCGCCTGGTATTCCGGCAGCTCGTCGGCGGCGATGAAGCTGTATTGCTCGAACAGCTGGTTGCCCGGCGCGAGGCCGACGAACAGCTCCACCATCGTCTCGGCGGTCTGCCGCCCGGCCACCAGCAGCTCGTCGAGCAGACCCGCCTTCTCGAGAACGCGGGCGACGTAGGGCTGGTCGGCGAGCCGCTCCGGATTGAGGCGCTCGTCCGTCGCCGTGCCGAACAGCAGGTTTTCGCCGAGCGTCGCGTTGTCGTTGAAGCGATTCTCGTCGAACGGCTCGATCAGCGCCGCCTGGTCCTCGCGCGCCAGGCGCTCGCGCAGCGCGGTGCGGGCCTTGAGGATTTCCGCCGCGAGCTCCGGCTTGGCCTTGGGGTCGATCACGCCCCTGAGGCCGAGCTGGTACATGTCGTCGTCCATGTCGACCAGCGTCAGAATCTCGAGTGCGCGCCGCTCGAGCGCGGCGAGATCGGCCACGCCAGCGGCCTGATAGTCGATCCAGTCGGTCCGGGCATCGTCGGGAATGTTGCCGGCTGCCTCCGCGGCGGCGGCATAGCGCTCGCGTTCGCGGCGCGCGTCGTCGTCTTCGGTCGCGGCCGGCGGCGGGCGATGCTTGAGCCCGTAGAAGAGATTGTCGCGCACCGTCGTCGCGAACAGATACGGCGCGGCGCCGACGAAGCCCATGCTGCGCCCGGTCACCGATTCGGGCAGCTGCGAAAGCCTGTGGCCGCCGATCTGGATCGTGCCGCCGGTGGGCTCGAGCAGGCGGCCGAGCATCAGCAACAGCTCTTCCTTGCCGCTGCCGCCGGTGCCGAGAACGGCGGCGTGCTTGTCGAGCGGCAGCGAGAAATTCACGCTCTCGACCGACTTAACGCGGCCGTCCTCGCTGTAGGTGAGATTGGCCGCGGCCAGCGCGCCGCTCAGCTTGAAGCCGGCCGGCGGGTCTTCGTCCTGGAGCTTCTCGTCGATGGCGCCCGGCGGGTCGAACTGCTCCACGACCTGCTCGTATTTGATGCGCACGTCTTCCTTCTGCTGATAGTAGGCCAGCAGCTCTTTCCACGGCGAAGACAGGTCCTTGTAGGCGGCCAGCACCGCGACGAGCGCGCCGAGCGTGAGGCCGGCGGGATCGTTCGTTTCCACCGCGCGGATCACGAAATACCCGCCGATCGCGTAGAAAAAGAACGGCGTCAGCTGCGCGAGGAAATTGTTCAGGAACTTGATGAAGAACTTCCGCTTGAAGATGTCGTAGCGGATTTCGTAGATGCGGCCGAGCCGCCGCGCCACGTCCGCGCGCTCGAAACGCGAGGTGTCGTGGGCGTGCACTTCGGTGATGCCCGAGATCGTCTCGCCGATCTTGTCCGAAAGCTGGCGCGCGCCGCGCACGCGCTCCTTGGCCAGCTGGTTCACCTTGGCCTGCAGCTTCGGGATCAGCCAGAACTGCGCCGGATAGAGCGAGATCGCGGCGAGGCCGAGCCAGAAATCCTGCACGAAGATGAAGACGAGATAGACGATCAGCGTGCCGCCCTGATAGGCGGGGATCGACCACGCCTCGCCGATGTAGCCGCCGATCGGATCGGTCTCGGCGATGACCATCGGGATGATTTCGCCCTGCGAGACCTTCTTGAAGTGCGGCAGCGGGAAACGCAGGATTCGCGAATAGAGCTGGAACCGCAGGCGCCGCAGCATCTGCTCGCCGAGCCGCCCGGCATAAACATTTAGATAGTATTTCTGAGCGCCCGAGATCAGGACGAACAGCAGGAAGGCGAAACACAGGGCCAGCAGGAACGCTATCCGCTCCATGTCTTGCCCGAGAATGCCGCGCGCCCAGCCCGGTTTTTCGCCGAGGGCTTCGTTGACGATGCGTTTCGGCAACTCCAGCGTCACATAGGTGACGGGAAACGACAACACCGTCATGAATATGATGAAAAGCTGCTGCCGGAGGCTGAAGCGCAGGATAAATCGGAATAGGCTGCGTTCCATAAGTGTCCCCGACCGCCCAGAGGCGGGACCTGCACGCGGCCCGCACTAGGCTACCCCCGTCGCGGGCGGCGTTGAACCGGCCGCGCATTTTTGTGACAATAGACGGTGCGCCGAAGGCTGACGATAGAAATTCCCACCCCCGAACAAGGCAGGGCGGGCGGCGTATAGAGGGGCGAACAGGCGCGCGGACCAGCGCGCGGCTTGGGGAGCGGTGAGACCATGAGCCGGATCTGGGTTGGTGCCGCGGGCGCAGCCGCGGAGGGCAGGTCATTGCGCGCGCCGGATAGCGGCTCGGGCAGCCATCTGCGTGCCGGCGGCGGCTCCTCGCGCATTCTCATCTACAGCCACGACACGTTCGGCCTCGGCCACCTCCGGCGCTGCCGCGAAATCGCGCACGACCTCGTGGACCGCGACGACGAGCTTTCGGTGCTCATCCTCTCGGGCTCGCCGATCATCGGCAGCTTCGATTTCAGGAGCCGGGTCGATTTCGTGCGCGTTCCGGGCGTCATCAAGCTCCGGAACGGCGAATACACCTCGCTGAACCTCAAGATCGCGCTCGAGCAGACACTGGCGATCCGCGCCTCGATCATCCGTCACACGGCAGAGATCTTCGAGCCCGATCTGTTCATCGTCGACAAGGAGCCGTTGGGCCTGCGCGGCGAGATCGCCGACACGCTGCACATGCTGAAGCGCCACGGCGTGCCGCTCGTGCTCGGCCTGCGCGACGTGATGGACGAGCCCGAACTCCTGGCGCCGGAATGGGAGCGCAAGAACGTCCTCCCGGCGCTGACCGACCTTTACGACGAGATCTGGGTTTACGGCCTGCCGCAATTCTGCGATCCGCTCGAAGGCATCGACCTGCCAGCGTCGGTGCGCCGCAAGATGATCTACACCGGCTATCTGCGCCGCGGCCTGCCCTCGAAGGTGCCGCCGATTCCGGATCTCAAGTTCGACGAAGAGCCGTTCCTGCTGGTGACGCCGGGCGGCGGCGGCGACGGCGAAGCGCTGGTCGATTGGGTGCTGCGCGCCTACGAGGCGGAGCGGAATCTGCCCTGGCCGGCGATCATCGTCCTCGGCCCCTTCATGCCGCCGGAGCTGCAGGCCGAGTTCATGCAGCGCGCCGAGCGCATCGAGCGCGTCGAGGCGATCACCTTCTCGCCGCACATGGAAAGCCTGATGGCGCGCGCCGCCGGCGTCATCGCGATGGGCGGCTACAACACGTTCTGCGAGATCCTGTCGTTCGACAAGCGCGCGATCATCGTGCCGCGCACGAAACCGCGGCGCGAGCAGCTCATCCGCGCGCAGCGGGCGCAGGAGATGGGCCTTCTGAGCGTGCTGGTCGACGACGACAGGCGCGACGCCAAGACGATGGCCACGGCGCTGCGTCATTTGCCGCAGCAGCAGGCGCCGGGCTCCGTCGTCGTGCCCGGCCTGCTCGACGGGCTGCCGAACGTGGCGCGCCTCGTGCGCAAGGCGCTGGCGGAAACGTCGCCGCGGCCGATGAGCGTGGCCGCGCGCTACCGCGCCTGACGATTTGGTGTTAAGCCCCGGCCATGGCGGCCGCACCCGTCGCTTTCGTCCTCAAAGGCTATCCGCGCCTCTCCGAAACCTTCATCGCCCAGGAGATCCGCTCCCTGGAGCGGCTGGGGCTGGATATCCGACTCTATTCGATGCGCCGCCCCACCGACGGCAAGCGCCATCCGGTGCATGATGAAATCAGGGCGCCCGTCGTCTATCTGCCGGAATACCTCTATCGGGAGCCGGGGCGCGTTTTTCAGAGCTGGCGCAAGGCCCGGCGGCTGCCGGGCTACGCCGCGGCCCGGCGCGCGTGGCGGCGCGATCTTGCGCGCGATTTCACGCCGAACCGCATTCGCCGCTTCGGCCAGGCCTGCGTGCTGGCGGCGGAATTGCCGGCCGAAGTGGGCCGCATCCACGCGCATTTCCTGCACACGCCAGCCAGCGTCGCGCGCTACGCGGCGCTGATGCGCGGCCTGCCCTGGAGCGCCTCGGCGCACGCCAAGGACATCTGGACGACACCCGATTGGGAGCTGGCCGAAAAGCTCGCCGACGCCGATTGGGCTGTCACCTGCACGCGCGCGGGCCACGCGAAGCTCGCTTCGCTCGCGCCGGCGGCGGATCGCGTG